>JAUVRU010000256.1 GCA_030597485.1 Anaerolineae bacterium | reverse complement strand
TCTCGTAGCACGAACCGCGAGCAATGAGGTAGAACCTGACCTTATCCTTGGCCGTCTGTCGCCCGAATGCTTCCGCGATATTGCTGGTGATCGACACGGCTGCCCGCCGTATCTGGCTGGTCAAAGCATACTTCTCGGATTCAGGGAAGCGGTCTGTCACTCTGTAAGTCTGCAGCACAATGGCGTGCCCGCGTTGCCAGACCGGCATCTCAGTGAAGTGTTTGTACGACAATGGTAGATTGCTCCCTCAACCTTGACCTCAACCTTAGCCTTAACCTACGCGTACCTGATGCGCGGGTTGAGGAAGGTGTAGATGATGTCGGCCAGCAGCTGCGTTCCCACGGCGATCGCCACCAGGATCATGGCGCCAGCCTGGATAGCATTGAAATCCTTGAACAGAGCGGCGTCCAGCAGGTATTTGCCCAAACCCGGATAGCCAAAGATGACCTCCACCACGACGATGCCCCCCAATAGCCAGTTGACGTGCAGCATAATGACGGTGATGGGAGCCATGAGCGCGTTGCGTATAGCGTGTTTGAAGACGATACGCCAATAGGGCAGGCCCTTGAGAAAAGCGGTACGGATGTACGGCGCTTTCATCACCTCCACCATGCTGGCTCGGGTGATCCGCAGCACGTAGCCCAGCTCGATCAGCGTCAGCGTCAGCACAGGCAGGATCAGCATGTCTGGCCTGGTCCACGGTGCGGCTTCACCGAACACGGTAGCGCCAGGGACCCAATCAAGCCAGAACGCGAAGATCAGGATCAGGAAGATGCCGGTGGCGAACTCCGGGGTCACGGAGGATGTCATGCCGCCCACGGACAGCACTCTGTCGAGTACCTTGCCTTCGTTCAGCCCGGCAATAACGCCCAAGACCAGCGCCAGTGGCATCACAATCACAAACGCAATGCCGGCCAGAACCAGGGAGTTGCGCAGGCGGGTGAAGAGCAGATCTGACACGGGACGGCCTGTTCGATAGGACACGCCCGGATCACCTCGCAACAGTCCCTTCTGCAATGGGATGTACTCAACCGGCCCTCCAGAGAAGGACATCCAGCCTGTCCCCATGACGAACACCCAGGTCTCCTCACCGCCTCCCTTCTCCCACCTGACAGCGTGATTCGCGTTATCGACGCCCCAGAACGTTCTGACGACGCGAGCCTGGCTGATCCCGCTGCTGAGGATGGAGGCGTAGCCAACATCAGCTACTGTGTCGGCTGCCCAAGCGATCGATGCCTGGGCAGTTTCAATATCACCTTCCTTCAGGCTTGCGGCCGCCTCCTTTAGTGCTTCGCCCAGGTCAGCGTCAGCATCCACCAGCGCTTTGCCCGCTCGCTTGAGGATGGCGCGCACGACGACCACCTGCCCTTCGTCGAGCGACGTTTGGGACAGGTCCCGCAATATGTCTCCTGCGAGCTGGTAATCACTAGCCTGTAGCGCCTCGGCAAACGGGCCCAATGAACCGCTGATCTGATCCAGTTGGGCGACGGCGTTCGCACTTGCCAACATCTCGCGCGCCATCTCAACCTCGCCAGCCTCCAGCTGTTCAGCTGCCAGGTTCAATTCCTCAGCCAAATCGGGACTATAGTCATCAATCTTCTTGGCTGCCTTGCCCAACCGGCGTGACATGGACCTGAGCTGGGCAGTCTTGAGCTCATCCTCCGGAGGGGAGGCGAGGCTGTGGACGACGGCCATGCCTCGGAGCACGTCATAGTCCAGTATGTACTGACCGGCTTCTTGGAAAGCCGATTGCTTGGGCGAAGCCTCGGATTCTACCATAGCCTCCAGGGCAGATTCGGGCAGCGCCAGGGCGGCGATCAGTTCCTCCTGGCTCCGGTCCTTCTCGCCCAGAATCTCCAGGATGCGGTCCAGCTGCTCCCCAATGAGCGCCTGGTCCTCATCGTGCAG
Organism: Anaerolineae bacterium; assembly: GCA_030597485.1. GTDB lineage: Bacteria > Chloroflexota > Anaerolineae > 4572-78 > NAK82 > JAUVRU01. The sequence continues at coordinate 2,590 of JAUVRU010000256.1, read as the reverse complement.
CTGAGCGTTGTCGAGCACTTCGGCCCGATATGCCCCCAGCCGTTCCGTCTCAACGGCAGGGTCTTTGACCTGCCATCGCCCGTTGTCAGTCACCTCTTCGACGCTGCCATCGGCCTGGCGAATCTGGGCAATCAGGTCGCCACCCTCGATCTTCCACCTGATCAGGGTGTCGTCCTCCTCCACCGCCCACCACTCCTGGAAGCCCGCTTCGGTTTTGATTCGTCTGAGCGGCAGGCCGACCTTGCTGGCTGCTCGCCAGTCGCTGCCTATCAGCCAGGTGACATAGCGCTCGTGGATGGGCTTGTCCAACCCGGTCTGGGCCAGGAATGAGGCCTCTTGCTCGGGAGTGATCTGGATGCCGAGAACGTTGACCGCCACGTTGCCGGGCGAGGCTTCGGTGATGAGAAACACGGCAATGGAGACAATGAGCATCGTCAACAACATCAGAAGCAGCCGCCGTACAATGAACTTCGCCATAGATGATTCCTTTCGGCGGGGTGAGCTCTGGGGTGTTCTATGCAACTGCGCCCGATAGGTCGGGCGCAGTTGCGGCACATAGAGTCCAATTTACCGGATCCTGCGCCACAGCCAGGCGTCAACTCAGCCGGCTGCTGGTGCCAGCCTATGGAGTGGTGGAGGGGAAGCAGTCAGCTTCCAGCTACGGACCACGATCTGAAAGCTGACTGCTGACTGCTGAATGCCTGGTCTATGCCTCTTGCTCCTTCCACACCTTGTTGAAGAGCATGTACCAAGATGGGTGCGCTTGCACGTCCTTGACCTCTTTCAGGTAGTGGAACCAGAGGTTCTTCCAGAACGGGATGCCGACTGATCCCCGATCGTACTGTATCTGCTCCAGCTGGCAGAAGATCTGGCGGCGCTGTTCCACGTTCAGGGTACCGTTGGCCTCGTCCAACAGATCAGAGAACTCGTCGTCCACCCAGCGGCTCTCATTCCAAGGGACTGGCTCGCCGTCCTCGTCGCCGATGTAGGCCAGGTTCAGCACCATGGTTCCCAGCGGGCGGTGAGTCCAGGGGGTAATGCCCAGGTCCACCTCGGTCCACTGATCCCAGTACTGGCTGTTGGGCATGGTATTGATGGTGATGTTGAAGCCGCCCGCCTTGGCGTCCTCCTTCAGGATCTCAGCGTACGAGACGATATCAGGCCAGCCGGAACCAACTGACAACTCCACATCAAGCCCATCTTCGTAGCCAGCATCTGCCAGCAGCTGCTTGGCCTTCTCGGGGTTGTACTCGGGCATGGGCTTCTCGCAGTACTCAGGGTGCAGCTGATAGACGTGGAAGTCCTGGCCCGGCAGCCCCTCGCCGAAGTATGCCAGATCGAGGATCTTTTGGTGGTCCTGGCACAGCTTGAGCGCCATGCGCACATCCTCGTCTTCCCAGGGCTCGAGGTCCCCCCGCATGCGCAGCACGCGAGTCTGAGCGGTGGGGACAGGCTGCTGGACGATGTTGGGATCGTCCTGCAGCGCCAGGAAGGTATCTACGGTGCTGGTGTCACCCTCCTCCAGAACGTCGACCTCGCCGGCCTTGATGGCTGCCACCCAGGCAGTCATGTCCTCGCCCATATCGATGAATTCTATCGCGTCCAGGTAGGGGAGCGGGTCGCAGTCAGCGCCCATTTGCCAGTAGTCGTTGCGGCGCTTCACCAACACTCGCTCACCTTCTGTGAACTCCTCAAGTGTGTAGGGGCCGGTCCCGTCAGGTGCCTTGAGAAAGTCTCCTTCGAAGGTCTTGGAGTTCAACACCATAGCCGGGTAGTGGAACAGGTGCTCGGGCACGGCGATCTCCGGCTTATCAAGGTGGAGCTGGACAGTATAACAATCCACTTTCTCGATGTTGTTGGGACTGAGATAGGACATCAGACCCAGGATCGAGGAACCGACGTCTTCATCCAGCCACTCGCTCATGGTGAAGATAACGTCATCAGATGTGCACTTGTCGCCGTTGCTGAAATCGATCCTCTGGCGCACGTTGAGGGTCCATGTCAGAAGATCCTCGCTGGCTTCCCAGCTCTCCAGAAGATAGGGGCGAGTGATATTGTTACCGTCAGTATACGTCAGGTACTCGGCCACCTGGCGCAGTTGGTTGGAAGGGGACACCCAGGAGAACTGGGCAGGGTGGGTTACCTTCTGGACCTGGCTGGCTACGCGCAGGGTGCCGCCACGCTGGATTTGCTCCCATGCCGCCTTCTCTTCAGCCTGAGGGACAGGGGCGAAAGTCGGTTTCTGAGCTCCGCTCGCAAGAGCCGCGGGGGCGGCGACGGTCGCCATCGCGTTTGCGGCAGCGAACGAGGTGCCCAGCAGGCACGCGTAGCGGACGAACTCGCGCCGCGACACCTTACCCTGTCCCAGCTGGTCCTGCAGATACGGAACGCCTGGGTGCGTTTTCTTCTTCTCGTCACTCATGTTAGCTCCTCCTGAACTTGGTGGATCTGATCGGTGCCAGACAACATGGTCTTCAGCTCTCAACAAGTTGGCTTGTGCTCGATAGGACTACCCCCTTCCTGTACCTGACTGAAGTCTGCCGGCGGATCTGAGCAATGAGGTCCCATCACACTCGGGCCGAAAGCAGGC
>JAUVRU010000309.1 GCA_030597485.1 Anaerolineae bacterium | reverse complement strand
GAGATCTCTTTCACCGGGGGAGTCTCACCCCTGAGCGCCCGTACCGTTTTGTAGCGAAAGGACGGGTGTGTCTTGTTCTCCAGGAAGAGCTTCAGCTTTTGCCGCACCCGTTCTTGCGTCGAGGGATCGAGACGGCGCAGGCTCTTGGCAAACCGGGGAGATGGGACGAGTCTCATTCATCAGTCTCTGCCAGGATAGAGTCAACCATCTCATCCACAGCGTCGTACGACGGCAGCCCACCCCGCCGGTAGGCCTCAGTGGCCTCCCGCTCGGCCAGTTGCCAGCTTTCCGTCAGATAACGTTCTTCGCCGGATACGTCGATGAACTCGTCTTTCACCAGCAGAATCAGCTTGTATACACTTTCAAGCTCATCGGCCGGCAGCTGCTCAATCTCAGCCCACACCCTGCGCTTGAGGTCTTCTGTCTGCAGCACAGCTATCGCTCCTGACTTGCTTCAGGTGGACGGGCAACACCCTCCATCACACTTGTCCACAGGATTATAGCGCGATTCCTGCGGCGTGGCAATAGCCGTACCACATCTCCTGGGCGACCAGCTGGCAGGTGCCCGGGGCCCGGCACTTGCGAAATAGCGCGCATCTTTGTCAGATTACTTCCCTTTATCCCTCTTGACAATGGTGACATTTGCGCCTACATAGTGTATAATGTAGTTACACGGCTGAGCTGATGGAGGGAATCATGAGCGAGGTAACCGTAGGTGTGCGTGAACTGAAAAGCCGGCTGAGCGAGTATCTGCGTCAGGTGAAGGCCGGAAACACAGTGGTGATCACTGAGCGCGGCCGACAGGTGGGCCGCATCGTCCCGGCAGGCCTATCCCTGGAGGAGCGGCTGCGGGCGATGACTGAAGCAGGCCTGTTGCTGTGGAGCGGCCAGAAGCTGGAGCCAATGGCCCCGGTGGCCCGCGTACGCGGGGACCGTACCGTGGCTGATTTGCTGGTGGAGAACCGCCAGTGATAGTGTACCTTGATGCCAGCGCTGTGGTCAAGCGATACATCGCCGAGGCCGGCTCGGCGGAAGTAGATCACCTCATTGCCCGGGCCGACGCGGCCGGAACCGCAGTGATCAGCAGGGCAGAGGTCGTTGCTGCCCTTGCGAAAGCAGTGCGTGTTGGATCTCTCACCCGCGAGGAGTCCGGGGCGGCATTGCAGGTCTTCCGGGCTCAGTGGGTAGACCTGCTGCGTTTGCAGCTCACGGAGGCGGTGATGGCACGGGCCGATTCACTGGCGTGGGAGCACGACCTCCGCGGCTACGATGCCGTGCACCTGGCAGCGGCGATCACGTGGCAGGAGACACTGGGCCAGCCCGTCACCTTGGCCACATTTGACCGTCAGCTCTGGCAAGCAGGCACCACGGCCAGGACCACGGTGTGGCCTGATGACCTGTACCAGTTCACTGGTATTTCATAGACATACGTCCGCGAACCCCATTGAATCCCCACGGACTCCCTGCGTGCTCCGCGGTGGGGCCCCGGTTTTTTCAGTGGAGTCATACATGGGATCGTGCAGGCGATCACCCAGAAACCACGCGATTTCTCGTTCCCAAACTGAGTGATATCGCTGTTGTGATTATGTCAACTGAGCGTAAGGGCAGCAAAGGGAGAAACTCGGGTTTTGGGGATGAGATCGTGGTTGTGTGGCCGGCGTCCAATGGTGCGGCTGTTTGCGAGAGACACGGGAAAACGGTAGGGTTTCTTGGGGCAGAAGAAGGGGGGCAGCGGCGAAAAATGCCGGCCTGTCAAGCCGTAGATCGCGGCTCCGAATTCCGTCGCTCAGGTGGACTCCTCAAACCCGCGGGGTCCGGCTTCGCGTCTGCTCATATCTGTAGTATAATTCATAGCAGCCGGAAACCGGTGAAGTGCAAAGTTGCCCGAGCCGGGACGACGGGCTTTGACCAATCAGACAGAGGAACAAGACGAATACCAGAATGGAGAGAGCAAGATAGTGGAGATAGCTGAGCTTAGCCCACAGAGTACTCTCAAGTTGCCCAGGGAGATTGCGGGCCACTTTCGTCCATCGGACCGATTTGTCGTCTGGGTTGATGGTGATACTCTGCATTTGAAACGCATTACTCCGCCGCCGGTGACCGATATCGTGGCCGAAGCACCTGAGGGCGAACCGCTGTCCCTGGAAGAAATCAATGCTATAGTCCACGAGACCCGCCAGCAGCGACGGCCCGGGTGAGGCCGTGCGAATTGTGATTGACACCAACATCTGGGTCTCTGGTCTGCTGTGGCGTGGCCTACCATGGAGACTACTGCGTTTGGCCAAGGCAGGCAGAGTGGAGCTGTGCATCACTCCCTCCATGTTGGCCGAATTGGCTGGCGTGCTGACCTACGAACGGTTGCAGCCACGTCTGGAGCGACTGGACCTGGGTCCCTCCGATCTGGTCTCCTGGACAGCCGCTTTGGCTTCCGTGTTTGACGACACCCAGGGCGACCCAATCGTGACGGCTGACCCTGATGATGATGTCTTCTTGCACTGTGCTGCCGTTGCCGGCGCAGCCTATGTAGTATCGGGGGATCATCATCTCCTGGACCTGCGCAGCCACGAAGGGATTCCGATTCTCACGATTCGAGACTTCCTTGCCAAGGAGTTCTCCAATCAGCTAGATTGAGACTTCGGATGGGCAAGGACTGCTCGGAATGAAAAACGCCCTGCCTCAATGCCGTTCGACGCCCGAGCTGAGGTGCGGTCAGAGCGAGTCCGCAATCTGCATGGTAAGGGGAATTGTGGTGCGAAGGGGATACTTCAAGAAAGGGGCTGGCACGCAGCGCCACCGGGAAGGGTTAACTGAAGAAGACTACTGTCCCCGTCGCTCCCGCCTTTTGTGTCAGCGCGAGAGACCTCACCAGGACCGTCAACGAAAGGATCTATCATGAGAACGTACAATCTCGGATTCATCGCCTGCGGAAGGCGAAATCAGGCCTACGCCCGGAACCTTCGCCGGCAGTACGGCGACCGAATCCACATCAGTGCAGTCTGTGATACGGATCTTCAGGCTGCCGAGGACTTCCGGAACGAGTTCGGCCATCCGGATACCGCCGTTTACAGCGACTTCCGGGAGTTGATCAAGAACCACCAATCCATCGATGGCCTGCTGATCGCTCCTCCCAACTACCTGCACGAAGAGCCGGCGGTGATGGCCTTCGAGCACGGGATCAACATCCTTTTGGAGAAGCCGCTGTCCCACACCGCAGAGTCGTGCAACAGAATCGCGGCGGCTTACCACAAGAGCACTTCCCGGGTCACGATGGGCTTTGTCCTCCGCTACACTCCCTTCTATCGCACTATCATGAAGATGGTGCACGAGGGGAGAGTCGGCCAGGTCAAGGCATTGCACGCCGATGAGGTCGCGGGACCTGTTTTGAGCAGCGTTTTTTTCCGCACGTGGCGGGGGAAGAAGGCGTACACGGGCGATCTACTCCTCGAGAAATGCTGCCACGACCTGGACCTCATCAATGCCATACTCAGGGTCAATCCCGTACGTGTCTCTGCCTTTGGCGAGCGGGATCATTATCTGCCGGTGCCAGGTTGGGGTCCGCGATGCGGCGACTGCACGGAGAAAGACACGTGCGCTTACTCCACCGTTCTCTGGAACCGGACCATTGACGCGGGGACAGAGAACGGACAGATCGAATACGTTGATTTCTCCAATGACAGGTGTGTATACAATGACGATCACGACGTCATGGACAGGCAAAGCCAGCTCATCGAGTATGAGGGAGGGATTCTCGCGTCCTTCAGCGTGGCCTTGGGCGGTCCCCAGCACCGCCGAGCCATAGACATCACCGGCACGCAAGGACGGATCGTCGGTGACTTCGCCACCAACCGCATTGCCTTCTATGCCATGGGAGCAGAAACGCCCGAAGAGACCCAGATCGAACACGAGCAGAGCAGCCACGGCGGCGGGGATAGCGTCATCACTCGCTCATTCATCGACAGTCTGGACAGCCCTGATCACGTCCCTGACGCCAGGCTCAAGGATGCATTAAAAAGCGCGCTGCTTGCCTTCGTCTGCGACGAGGCCCGGGACCGG
>JAUVRU010000479.1 GCA_030597485.1 Anaerolineae bacterium | reverse complement strand
TACGCCATTTCACGGCAACACGTGGGCGCAGGTAGGCTCCTTCGAACGGGCCGGACGTTACCTGGCCGCTGCCAAAGAGAGTCCAACCCTCTCCCCACTGGACGTGACCTTTGCCCAGGGCATTCAGCTGGTTGGCTATCGCACCCAGTCGTCGGAGGACGGGATATACGTGGTGCTGCGATGGCTGCCGACCCGGCCGGTTTCGGCTGGCTATACCATCTTCGTGCACCTGGTAGCGCCCGACGGGACCGTCGTGGCCCAATCGGACAGCCAACCTCACTGGGTGAGCACATGGCCCACCGACCGCTGGGTGCCTGCCGAACCGGTGCTTGACGGCCATCGGTTGGCGCTGCCTCCGGACCGTCATCCCGGTCCTTACCAGCTGCAGGTGGGTCTGTACCACTGGCAGACGTTGGACCGCCTTCCGGTGCTGGGTGCCGACGGGCGGCCGGTAGCCGATCATGCGGTGCCGGGCAAGCTGTGGCTTGAGTAGGGTTCGTTGTCTGCCGATCTTTCTGTTTTCTTTGACCACAGCCGTGCCCAGACATATAATACGTCGCCAGCCGTATGAGAGAAGAGGTTAACCCCCTCCCCTAGGATCACGGTTGGACACCTAACCCCCAAATCCACTAGACGATTTCTCACCTTTTCCCAACCCGGAGGAGCATGTTACCCCAGCTTCCACAGATTGGCCCCTACTTCCGCTCAGATGTCAACCGCCGCAATTACTGGCTAGGCGTAGCCAATGGGGTTATCCATCGGGGTGTCGAAACCTTCACCGAGCCCTACGTGGTACTGACCTACTTCGTCAGCCTGCTGACCAGCTCCAAATTCCTCATTGGGCTGGTGGCTCCCATTCGCCTGGGCGGCTGGTTTCTGCCCCAGTTGCTGATATCAGAATTCGTCCAGCGCCAGGAACGCAAGTTGCCGCTCTATCGGGTGTTGATGGTATGGCGCATTGGGTTCTGGGCAGTGCTGGTTGCCGCGCTGTGGTTTGTCCAAGACCGGGCTGCTTTGCTGGTGGCATTCCTCGTCATCTTCAGCGTGACCCGCCTGGCCGACGGAGCGGGCGGACTCTGCTTCATGGATGTGGTGGGCAAGGTGATACCACCGCGCCGGCGAGGGGTATTCTTTGGCACCCGGCGGCTGCTGGGGGGCATCGTAGCGCTGGTCGCCAGCGGTATCGTTGTTTGGGCACTGGCCAAAGGACCGGTCTGGGGCTTCCCGCGTGAATTTGCACTGCTGTTCAGTCTGTTCCTGGCAGGCGTTGCTATCAGCCTCTATGTCTTCACCCTGATTGATGAGCCGGCAGAAAAGGTGACGTCCCACCACATCGGCATGGCGGCCCAGATGCGGCGAGCACGCCAGTTGATTGCCGACAACCGAACGTACGGCCGGTTCCTGCTGGCACGCGTATTGATGGTGATCGCTGATATGGCGATCCCGTTCTACGTCGTCTTTGCCCGTGAGAGCCTGGATGCGCCGGCGAGCCTGGTGGGTGTGTATCTGGTGGTGATGATGCTGGCCGGATTGGTGGTCAACGTGTGGGCCGGTCGCGCCAGTGACCGCCGTGGCAATCGCTATTTGCTGTTGGTGGCCTGTTTGCTGGGGCTGGCGTCGCCGATCCTGGCGCTGCTGATGGGGTGGTGGCACAGTGCGCCCCTCCTTTTCGCAGTGGTCTTTGCCATAAATGGGATGTATAATACCTGTGCCATATTGGCGCACATCAATTTCGTGTTGGACATCGCGCCCTCCGGTGATCGTCCCATCTATGTGGGCTCTGCCAACACACTGGTCGGGGTCGCCGTACTGGCCTCGTCCGGTGGGGGCGCGTTGGCGGGTTGGCTGGGGATCGAGGTCCTGTTTGGGATAGCAGTAGTGATGCTGTTGGCGGCACTTGTGGTGGTGACCACCATGCGGGAGCCACGCCTGGAGCAGGGCGAGGGGGCGTTGAGGTAAGCTATGCGCATTCTTATGGTGAATTACGAGTTTCCGCCGCTAGGTGCTGGCGGCGGCCAGGCGTCGCAAAAGATCGCCGAATGTCTGGTGGAGATGGGGCACACGGTGCGGTTCATTACCTCGCGGCCCACCCAGATCTATACCTGGCTGGGCCGCGCCAGCCTGGCGCTGGGACTCGGCTTCTGGATATACCTGGCCTATGCCAAGCTGAGTTGGGGTGAGGACATCAGCGACCACGGATTCACCCTCCTGGGCACGCTGTTGTTGCTGGTCGGCTTCATCCTGTTGTCCACCGGGATGATCTGGGAACTGATCATGCCCATTCGTGGCCTCAAACCGCTGGAGTTCATAGAAGGGGTCGAGGTCCATCGAGTGCCGGTCTTCCGTCGGCATCAGGAGTATTGCACCACCTTTGAGATGACGACCTTCTTGCTCAGCGGAGCCTGGCACAGCCTGTGGCACGTTCGGGAGTTCCGGCCCGACATCGTCCACATTTTCTTCGGCGTTCCTGATGGGCCTATTGGTTGGCTGCTGAAACGGGTATACGGCCTGCCTTATATCATCTCCCTGCGTGGCGCCGACGTGCCCTCGGATGAAGTGAAACGTTTTGCCAAGCAGTACACGGTGCTGCGTCCCTTCATCCGGCGGTTGTGGCGCGATGCCGACGCGCTGGTAGCCGTCAGCAACGGCCTGCGCGGCCACGCTCAGCAGCTCACGCCCGACCTGCCCATCCAGGTCATCTCCAACGCGATTGACTTGAGCCAGTTCACCCCCTCGCGCCAGCGGGAGACGGATGGCCCCACGCGGCTGCTGTACGTGGGGCGGTTCAGCAAACCCAAGAACGTGGAGACACTGATCGAAGCAGCCGATCTGCTATCTCGTACGGACGTCGGCGATTTTGAGCTGGAGTTGGTAGGGAATGGCGAGCAACGCCCTATCCTGGAACATTTGGTTTCCGAGCGAGGGTTGGGGCGACTGGTGCGCTTCTCAGGCTGGGTGTCACGCGACATCATCGCT
>JAUVRU010000315.1 GCA_030597485.1 Anaerolineae bacterium | reverse complement strand
GCTCAATTGACTTGAGAGGCGACTGGTGGGCAATCACCAATGGCTTCTGGATTCTGCACGGCCAGTGTGAAGTCGGGGGGCGAGCATCGTGGGAAACGAACGGAGTTGCCAGGATTGACAGCAGGACCAACCCGTGCTATACTGTTCTTGTACAGACAAGTAGACAGGTTGTCGCTTTTCCCTTGTAGTCAGGGCACTTCTTTCCGGAAGCAGACACATTGCAGGTAATCGACAAGAGCAGTCCCATCCCATACTACGAACAACTGGCCGACCTGCTCAGGCACGAAATCGCTGAGCGAGAGGGGCAGCCTACAATCCACCAGCTCCCTTCTGAGCACGACCTGGCAGAACGTCACGGCATCAGTCGGGCCACCGTGAGGCACGCCCTGGATGTGCTGGAACGGGATGGTTGGATCTATCGGGAGAAAGGCAAGGGCTCGTTTGCCGCAGCTCGCCGCGTCGAGCAAGACCTGACCCAGCTGGTCTCCACCACAGAAGACATGCGCGACCGAGGGTGGTCTCTCGCCACCCGGGTCATCTCACTGGATACGGTTCCGGCCCCTCCACACGTGGCGCACGCCCTCGAATTGGCGGGTGGGTCTTTCGTGTATGAGTTGTGTCGTCTGCGCATTGTCGAGGATGAGCCGCTCAGCTTGCAGGTGACTTACCTCCCAGTTGAGTTGTGTCCCAAGTTTGAGGAGAATGACCTGTCCCTCTCGCTGTATCGCTTGCTCGAAGCCCGGTATGGCTTGCACCTCTGGACTGCCAGGGAGGTGCTACGGGCACGATGCGCCACTCCCTATGAGGCGCAGATGTTGCAGATTCAGGAAGGCACACCGGTTATGACCATGGAACGAACCACCTATGCAGCCAGCCGGATTGCTGTCGAGTACCTGGAAGCAGTGTGGCGCGGGGATCGGTATGACTTCAAGGTGACCCTGATGCGCCCGTGATTCGGATGATGGCGGTGTGGTCCCGGTTCTGTTCCGGGACGGCTCCCGCTCAGGCGCATTCGATGTCGAATTCACTTTTCCATCCAGAACATGGGTGAAGGAGAAGATGCAATGGCAAAGGAACTGCGTTTCTCTGCGAACATCAACACCTTCAATGCGTGTGCCGACCGTTATGTGCTCTCGGGCTACGGCGAGCGGTTGACGTCGGAAGAACTGATCCAGGCTGCCACCCGCGTGGAAGGGCTGACCGGCGTGGAGCTGGTTGGGATGTGGCACGTCAACGATGACAACCTGGAACAGGTGCAGCGGCAGGTCAGAGATGCTGGATTCGAGGTGACCTGCGTCACCCCCGACATCTGGGCATCAAGCAAGTGGGGATGGGGCTCCTTCTCCTCGAACGACCCCCAGATCCGGCGCGATGCCATTCACGAGGTCAAGAAGTCGATGGAATGGGCCAGCCAGATGAATTGCGAGGTGGTGGACCTGTGGTTTGGCCAGGATGGCTTCGACTACCCGCTGCAGAGCGACTACCCCACTGCCTGGGATCGCATCATTGAGGGTACCGTCGAGTGTGCCGAGCATCTGCCTGAGGTCAACCTAGTGATCGAATACAAGCCCAAGGAGCCGCGCACACATTGCTTAGTGGGGACTGTCGGCAAGACGCTGCTGTTGCTCGACCGGGTGAACAAGCCCAACGTGGGGTCCATGATCGATTGGGGCCACACCATGATGGCCTACGAGAGCCCGGCTGAGTCGGCGGCGCTGTTGCAACACTTCGGCCAGAAGCTGTTCTATATGCACTTCAATGACAACTGGAGGTTATGGGACGATGACATGACGGCCGGGTCGGTTCACATCGTTGAGATGTTGGAGCTTCTCTACTGGCTGGACCGGCTGGACTACGACGGATGGTATGCTCTGGACATCTTCCCCTATCGTGAGGATGGTGTGCGGGCTGCCACCGAGAGCATCCGGTGGATAGAGGGGCTGCACGGCCTGCTGGACAAGATCGGACGTGAGCGCATCACCCAGGTGATTGCCAGCGGCGATGCGATGGACGCCACCGCCATGGTGCGTGAGGCGCTGCTTGGCTAGCGTGGGCATGGGTACCGGCCCCGTGGTGCCGGTCAATCACGTGGTCTGACCGTGACGTGAAATGCACGCAATACGCATCAGGCCATCAATACAGAAAAAGGAGATATCTCGTGGTAAAAGAACTGTACGATCCCCATATGTTCAACTATATGTGGGAGAGCCTGGACGAAGGTCGTTTCGTGGTGGGCACCTACTACATTGAGGACAACAAGCCTGAGTGGGAGTTCATTGACCATTTGGGTCAGATTGAGCGGCTGGCGCTGGAGGGCTCCACCGCCAGCTGGATGGAGGTGAAGGAAGAGACCGCGGAGGTGCGGGAGCATCTGTCGAGCAAGATTCTGGGCTACTACGAGGTGCCGGCACCCAGGGGAACCAAGAAAGCCATCGTGCAGCTGGCCTTCCCCACTGCCGCCTGGGATGTGAACGTGAACATGCCGATGCTGCTCCTCTCCATCTCAGGCAACATCTTCGCTTTCTGCGACAAGGTGCGCTTGCTGGATGTGTATATCCCGAAGTCAGTGGCTGCCAAGTTCAACGGCCCCAAGTATGGCATCGAGGGCATGCGCGAGCTGCTGAACGTCTATGATCGCCCGCTCTGTCTCCAGATCATCAAGCCCAAGATGGGCATGACGCCGGAGGAGACAGCCGCACAGGTCTATCAGAGTGCGTTGGGAGGCGCTGACCTGTGCAAGGATGACGAAATGTGCAGCGAGCTGGAGAACTGCTCGTTCGATGCCCGGCTTGAGGCGGTGCTGAAAGCGCTGGCAAAGGCAGAGCGAGAAACCGGTGAGAAGACCATCTATCTGGTCAGCATCACCGATGAGTCCAGCCGAGTGCATGAGAAGGCGCGGCGGGCGGTGAAGGCCGGTGCGACCGGACTGCTGTTTGCCTATTCGGCTGGCCTGTCGACGCTCAAAGACCTGGCTGACGATCCTGAAATCAACGTGCCTATCATGTTGCATCCTTCGCACATGTTGGGTATGATTGAGACGTTCAGTTGGGTGGCGCTGTCCAAGCTGTGCCGGCTGAGTGGGGCCGATCTGATGCTGTCGCCCTCGTTGTGGTCCAGCCTTCAGACCTGTTCCATAGAGGAAGAACTGCGTACATCGCAGACGCTGCGAGCGCCCTTCTACAACATCAGGCGTACCTGGCCCATGCCTTCGGCGGGCATGTATCCTGGCCTGGCCGAGGCGCTGATCCAAGAACACGGGATTGATTTCATTGTGCCAGCTGGTGGCGGCATGCTGGGGCATCCAATGGGATACAAACAGGGGGCTATGGCCTGGCGGCAGGCGTTTGACGCCGTGCTTTCCGGCATGTCTCTGCAAGAGGCAGCTGAAAAGTACCCCGAGTTCCGGGCGGCAGCCGAATTGTGGGGTATTCGCGAGCGGCCCAAGACGCCGTGGGGATACCACAGCCCGGGCTTCCATCCCAAGTTTGCGAACAAGAACCTGTAGAGAATACTGCCGGCTGTCAGCGGTCAGCGATCAGCAGTCAGTCAGCCTCTGTCTGGCCTGTGGCGGATCAACGGGCTGAGGCCAACTGCTGGTAGCTGGCTGTTTGACGGCTGTCTGGAGGAGTGATTGATGTCCAGTTCCGAAGTTCCTTTGCTTGAGATGTATCGCACCATGCTGACCATCCGTCGCTTCGAGGAGCGATGCAATTACCTCTTCATGCAGGGACGCACGCCCTCCACCCTGCATCTGGACAGTGGCCAGGAGGCTGTGGCCACCGGGGTGTGTGCCCACCTGGGCCCGGACGACTACGCGCTCAGCACCCATCGCCCGCACGGCCACTCCAGAGCCAAAGGCGCTTCCCTGAGCAGGAGCACGGCCGAGCTGCAGGCCAAGAGCACCGGGTGCTGCCTGGGCAAGGGGGGCTCGATGCACGTGGGTGATATGGATGTGGGGATGGTGCCGGCTATCGCTATTGTAGGAGGCAACATTCCACTGGCTGCCGG
>JAUVRU010000132.1 GCA_030597485.1 Anaerolineae bacterium | reverse complement strand
GGAGCGTCTGTCCCAGACCAAGAGTGCAGTCTTCCAGAAGAGCGAGTTTGAGAGACTGAGCACCGAAGAGGCCCTTCTCGATGTGGATGACTTGGAGGCGGGCTATTATCCCGACCGCCGGACATTGTTCGCCCAACAGAATCCCAAGATTGTGGTAGACGGAATCACCTTCGATATTCAACCCGGAGAGACACTGGCGTTGGTGGGCGAGTCCGGCAGCGGCAAGACCACGATCGCCCGCGCGCTCAATGGCCTGTTGCCTTACGTATCCGGCAGATTGCGATTTGACGGTCGGTATGACCTCAATGTCCCCGTGGACAAGCGGTCCCGCGAGTTGTTGCGTTCCATGCAGCTGGTCTTCCAACACCCCGATGCCTCCCTCAACCCGCGCCACCGCAATTCCCAGATCATCGGTCGCCCATTGCAGATGTTCTTCGACCTCTCGGGTCAGGATTTGCGTGAGCGGGTTGAAAGTCTGTTGCAAGATGTCCGTCTCGACAAGACCTACTACGATCATTTCCCGGATGAACTCAGCGGTGGCGAACGCCAGCGTATTGCTATCGCCCGCGCTCTGGCCGCTGAGCCCCAGATACTGTTGTGCGACGAGATCTTGTCTGCACTCGATGTTTCCGTGCAGGCCAATGTCATCGAGTTGATGGTTGACCTGCAGGCCAAACGTGGCATTGCCTATCTTTTCATCTCCCACGATCTGGCCGTCGTTCGCTCGCTGGCCCATCGTGAAGGCGACCTGTATTGGGGTGCGCTGTGCGAGATCGGCAATGTCGAGGAAGTCTTCACGCCGCCGTTCCATCCCTATACCCATCTGCTTCTCAGCGCCGTGCCCGAGGCGGATCCGGACCAGGTTATGCCTGACTCTCGCAGAGACATTGGGCTGCTCACTGAAGCCACCAGAACCGCCTGTCCCTTTGCCCCTCGCTGTCCCTGGCAAATTCAGCCGACTTGCGACGAGGTAGAGCCACCGTGGCAGTCAAGTAGCGATACGCACCGTCTACGTTGCCACATCCCGCTCCAGGAACTACGTGAGCACGATATCTGGGCGGAGCGGTTCGGGAGTCCGGAGGCTGGGTCAAAGTAGTTGTGGCGAGGGGTGTGTCAATGCAATTCCTGGTACAGCAGTGCGGGGAGTTCTGTTCAGAGCAGCATGGGGACAGGATTGCCGCAAGAGGGTGACAACCCCACGTATCCAGTCGTGGACCGTCCCCAGAAGGGCGGTTGATGCGCTAGGAAGTTCGTTTTGGGAACGCTGGAAAACCCTTGTAGTTTCTGAACCAACATTAGAAATCTAAAAGGAGAGAGAGCAAATGTCTAAGAAGTTCTTACTGGTATCGGCGCTGGCTCTGTTGGCGCTGGCCATTACGGCGGGGTGCGCTGCGCAACCCACGCCGGAGAAGATCGTTGAGACCGTCGTCGTCGAAAAAGAAGTTGAGGTGGTGGTCACCCAAATAGTAGAAGTAGAAAAAGAAGTAGAGGTGGTGGTCACCCAAATAGTGGAAGTGGAGAAAGAGGTAATCGTCACCGTTGAGGTAGAGGTCCCGGCGGAGGAACCAGCAGAGGAAGCTCTGGTCGTCAAGTTTGCTATCCTGGACCCCGGCGGCGAGGCTAACTCGATGGACCCCTTGAACCAGCCATCGGGCGAAAACTCCATCATGGCCAACATGGCGTACAACCGTTTGGTGGATATGACCAGCGACTTCGGGGTTGTCCCTTCGCTGGCCGAATCCTATGAGTCTAACGAGGACGGTTCGGAGTGGACTTTCCACCTGCGCAAGGGCGTCAAGTTCCACGATGGGAAAGAGCTGGTTGCGGACGACGTAGTCTACACCTTCCAGCGAATCCTGGATCCTGCCAGGGCTGGCGACGACACGGCCCCGGGCTCAGAGAACGCCCCCATGCTGGCCTTCATGGACTTCGATGGCATCATTGCCGAGGATGACTACACGGTGAAATTCATCCTGCCAGAGCCTGCAGTTGAGATGCCCCTTCAGATCGCCACCCCCAAGGCCCCCCTGGATCGTCCAGAAAGGCGCCAAGCACGACGAGTTGCATACGTCCGGCATGGGTACTGGGCCGTTCGTTCCTGTGGACTTTGAACCCCAAGGGTCACCCCACGTGTTTGTCAAGTTTGAGGACTATTGGGAGGAAGGCCTGCCCCTGGCGGACAAGGTGGAACTGTACATGATCATTGAGGCCACCACCCGGGCCGCCGCCATCCAGGCGGGCGAGATGGATTTCGTCCAGATCGTGGATTTCGTAAACGTTCCCGAGCTGGAAGCTGATCCCAATGTCAACCTGGTAGTCAGCAAGGCGTCGATTTCTATGTTGGGCGTCATGTGGGTGGACACGCCGCCGTACGATGACCCCAACGTGCGCCAGGCGCTCAAAATGGTATATGACAAGCAGGCGGTGGTGGACATCTGCTGGCTGGGTTACGGTGTGATCGGCGATGATAACCCCATCGAACCCACTTCGCCGAACGCCTGGCGACCCGTGGAGGAAGTCCCCACCGACGCAGACATCGAAGGCGCTATAGCGCTGCTGGCCGAGTCGGGCTACGGCCCGGACAACCCGCTGGAGGTGGAGTTCTATGCCAGCGAACAGTTCCCCGGTTTCCTCTGCTTTGCCCAAATGTTGAAGGCGGGCGCCGAGGAAGCCGGCATCAAGTTCGATCTGGTCACGGCGCCGGTGGAGGAGTACTGGGACAATGTCTGGCTCAAGGTGCCCTTTATGCTGTCGGCCCACAACCAGCGGCCCCCCAGCAGCGGGTTGGCCATGAGTCACCACAGCGAGTCCAAGTATCCCGAAACCCACTGGTACTATCCTGAATACGATGAGATCCTGCTTAAGGCCAGCCAGGAGATTGACCCCGATAAACGTATCGCGCTGTACCGGGAAGCCATGCAGTGGATCTCCGAAGAAGGCGGGGACATCTTTGAGGGCAAGTTCCTCACGGTTGCCGCCGAGCGCTCCAACTGCACCGGCTACACGCCGCACATTCAGATCTCTGTCTTCGACCCTCGACAGCTCTACTGCGAGCGGTAAGATTCGATCGGTGATTGGTTTTTGATTTCAGTGTGTGTCTGGGCTGCCCTGTCGAGGGGCAGCCCGGACATTGCATAGTAAGAAAGCGTTTAGCGTTCAGCCATCAGCCCAGTCCCGGAACGGGGCCTAGATTCTGCATCGAGGGATTCGCTGATTCGCTTTGACGGTGGCTTGGCCCAAAGGCCTGTCCCCGTCAGCGGGCTAAACGTTCACGGAGACTGAACTCTGGCGCTGTCATCAACGATTACAGGTGACCCATGATTCTTAGAGTGCTCCTGACTCGGATTGTCACGGCGTTTCTGACGCTGCTGGCGGTGTCCGTTATCATATTCGCCGCTGTCGATGTGCTGCCCGGTGACATCGCTGCCCGTGTCATCGGCCGCCACGCCACCGAGGAAATGAAAGAGAATTATCGCAAAATGAGGGGCCTTGACCGCCCTGTGTACGAGCGCTATGGCCACTGGCTGCTGGGTGCTGTGCAGGGCGACTTCGGGGACTCGCTGGTCAACGACTACCGGGTGACCGACATCGTCTGGCCCAAGTTGAAGAACACGTTATTCCTGGCTGCCTATGCCTTTGTGATCTATATCCCCTTGGCCACTATCCTCGGCTCTCTGGGCGCCGTGTTCCGAGAGGGGCCTATTGACACCGGAGTTTCACTTGCCACCCTGATCGGCCTTTCCATTCCCGAGTTCGTGATGGGCACCTTCTTGCTGGTCGTGTTTGCCCTCAAGCTCAATGCCTTCCCGGTGCTGTCGGTGATCAACATGGCCGAAGGCTTCTGGGATGCCCTGCGGCTGATGACACTGCCGGCCGTCACCCTGGCAATCGCCATGGCAGTGTATGCGATACGGATGCTGCGCGATAACCTGATCGAGGTTCTCGACTCCGAGTACATCCGCATGGCCATCCTGAAAGGCTTGCCGCTGCATAAAGTGGTGTTGCGGCATGGGCTGCCCAATGCATTGATCCCGAGCCTCAACGTCACCGCGCTCAACCTGGCCTATCTCATCGGGGGTGTGGTGGTGGTGGAGAAGGTGTTTGCCTTTCCCGGCATCGGTACCTTGCTGGTCGACGCGGTTTTCCATCGCGACGCGCCTGTCATCGAGGCGGCGGCCTTGATTATTTCGGCTGTGTACATATTCGCCAACCTGATTGCCGATCTTCTGACGATTCTGCTCAACCCACGCCTGAGGACTACCTGATGGCTACTACCACGTACACCAGCGATCAACCCACGGTGCCCCGCGTTAGCAGCAGATGGGCCCGCATTCGTCGTTTGCCCTGGCCATTGGTGGTGGGCGGCTTCTTGCTGCTCATCTACGTCATCATCGCCATCACCGGCGGGCTATGGGCTCCGTACCCCTATGACAAGATCGCTGCCGGAAAGCCTTTTGAGTCGCCCAGCGTGGAACACCTGTTCGGCACCGATCAGATGGGGCGAGACATGTTCAGCCGGGTGGTGCTTGGCACGCCTATTGTGTTGTTTCTTGCCTTGACCAGCACCCTGCTAGCCGTCACCCTGGGGGGCTTGTTGGGGCTGCTCAGTGGTTTTGTCGGCGGTTGGTTTGACGGGGCCATGATGCGCATATTTGAGGTGTTTATCAGCATCCCGGTGATCGTCTTTGCCCTGTTGGTGATCACGGCTGCTGGCCTGAGATTGTCCGGCAACTTCTTCGTGTTGATCGGGGTGGTGGCCCTGGTGTACCTGCCTCGTACAGGCCGTATGACCCGGGCCGTGACGTTGGACTTGGTGACGCGTGACTACATCACCGTGGCGCGGGCGCGAGGCGAGTCGGCCTGGTCCATCGTCCGGCGCGAACTTCTTCCCAATGCCACGGGGGTGCTGCTGGTCGAGTTTGGAGTGCGAGCTGGCTACGCACCTATCCTCATCGGTTCGTTGGGCTTTCTCGGTTTCGGCGTCCAGCCACCTACCCCCGAGTGGGGACTGATGATCAGCGAGAACCGGGTTGCGCTGACGGCTGCTCCGTATACCGTGCTGGCTCCCGCGATTGCCCTGTCAGGCCTGGTGATCAGCCTCAACCTCTTCACCGATGGTGTGGCCCGTGTGTTCGGCCGCCAGGTGCGACTCTGAATCTGTCGTTTTCTGAAAGCGAGTCAGCCAATCCGTCGATCCCAAATCAGCGGGGGACCATTTGATTGCACCATCCCGGGACAGGGCTGAACGCTGACGATTGACGCAATTGTTAGTGGGCCATTCCATAATGACCCATTTTCAGGAGATGTCCCGTGACTATGAAAGAAGGGCCACGCGGCGGAGTGTTGAACTTCCTCTCTGACAGTGAAATGGAGCGCATTCATCACGCTGCGCTGTCGCTCCTTGAGGACCCCGGCGTCTTCAGTGATTCTGATCTCATCCTCGATATCTTTCAAAAAGGTGGCGCCAAGGTGGACCGCGACTCGCGCGTCGTTCGCGTCCCTCCCGACATAGTGGATGCTGCTGTTGAATCTGCTCCCAGTTCTTTTGTGGTCCACGGGCGGGATCCGAAAATGGATCTGCTGCTCGAACCAGGCCGGGTGTACTACGGGCTGGGGGGCACTTCCGAGCCCTTCTTCTGGGACCACGGCTTGGGCAAGCCACGGACGCCGACTTTGGCAGACATGGTGAACGTCACTCGTGTAGGCCAGGCTCTGCCTCATGTGGATTTCATTATGGCGTTGTGCTCGGCCGGTGACATGCCGAGAGATGTGGCGTTCTTCCACGAATACGATGCTATCTTTCGCAACACTACCAAGCCCGTCATCGTAAGCTCGCTGGGGCAGCGGTCTGTCGCCAGGTTCCTGGAGATGGCAGCTGCCGTCAGCGGCGGAGAGGACGAGTTCCGTCGGCGCCCCTGGGTGATTATCTACGTAACCCCGGTCTCGCCGTTGCAGGCCACACGGTTGAATGAAGGCATGGTGGAAGCTGCCAAGTTTGGCGCCCCTATCCAATACTCTCCAGCGCCCATGTTGGGCGCCACCGGCCCGGTGGACCTGGGAGGCGCGCTGATCCAGGCCACTGCTGAGGAGCTTTTTGGTCTGGTGATGTCACAACTTATCAAACCGGGCACCCCTTTCATCTACGCTCCCCATACTCCGGCGATGGATATGAGGATCACCCAACCCACCTATGCCAGCCCGGAGCATGCTGTGGGTCGTGCCGCGGTGGCCCAGTTTGGTCGCTTCTACAATCTGCCCACATTCAACACGGGAGCTGGCGTCGAGGCCAAGCTGCCAGATGCAGCCGCTGCGGCTGAAGCTATGAT
>JAUVRU010000022.1 GCA_030597485.1 Anaerolineae bacterium | reverse complement strand
TTGACCTACCAGTAAGACCATGCCCGGTAAGCTCGGAGGAGCGGCGTGTAGGGGCGGGGGGTAGGTCTGGGTGGTCGCCCTATCATTGAGTTTGTCCAGATTCATAAGTGAGTCCGCTGAAGTAACGAGGATCTTACCGCTCACCTGCCCCCACCTGCACTTGCGCTGCGCGCAAGCGCGGTGCAAGTGTGCGCTGCCGCGCAGCGGCGGTGCCAGGGGGAGCACGCAGAGTTCGCTGAGATTTCATAAGATTGTCTCCCTGGCCTTCCGCCAGCCCGTCCTGGCTCCGGCACGAGTGCCCGGGTGCCTGCGTCCAGGTGCCGGCAGGACGGGCCGCGGTGAGAAGACGTTTTTTCAGACGAGTCATAAGTGCCCTGCGATTCTTTCCCCGCCATCGCAGTGGACATCAGTTGCCCTCCCGGAGGCCAGGGAGGCACGTCTGACCGCACCGGGGATCAAATCGTGCGCCACTGTATCCCCGGATCAGGCGTTATCCGTCAGTCCGGCAGACCCTGCCCGCCAAGTGCAGGCCACGCTGGACAGCCGCGTAGAGCTTGGTCAGTATTCGAGAGGCGATTCGCGCACCAGGCGCTGCCGGAAGATCCAGTAAGACCATGCCTGGTAGGCCAGCACGATGGGCAGGAGAATGAGCGCAACGATGCTCATGACTTTCAGTGTGTACGGGCTGGACGAGGCATTGTATATCGTAAGGCTCCAATCCGGACTCAGACTGGAGACCATCACTCGCGGATAGAGTCCCATAAACAAAGTGATGGTGCTGAAGGCGATGGTCACCCCCGTGAGGACGAACGCCAGTCCCGTGCGCTCACGATAGAGAAACCAGCTGACCAGCAGTAGCGCCACCACCGCGATCAGGGGCACCACAATCGGTGCCACTCCCAGGCGGGCAGCCATACCGGTGCCAAAATAGCCCATGCCCAGCGCCAGAACCAGCGAGACCACAGCCGGAATCCACAGCGCCTTGGCTACTGCCCGTGCTCTCTTCGAGATCTGACCATCCGTCTTCAAGGTCAGGAAAATCGCTCCGTGAAGGGTGAAGACCAACACGAAGGTCAACCCACACAGCAGCGCAAAGGGGTTGAGCAGATTGAAGAAACCACCCACATAGGTCATGCTGGCATCAATGGGCACACCGCGCAGCAGGTTGGCCATTGCCACACCCCACAGCAAGGCCGGTACAAGACTCCCCACGAAGATCATCCAGTCCCACCAGCTGCGCCAGCGTGGGTTTTTATCCTTGCTGCGGAACTCAAAGGCAACGGCACGCAGAATCATGGTCAGCAACATCAGGAATAGTGCCAGGTAGAAGCCGCTGAACAGGGTAGCATACCAGTTCGGGAACGCGGCAAACATAGCCCCGCCTGCCGTGACCAACCACACTTCGTTGGCGTCCCAGTGAGGGCCAATAGTGTTGATGATGATCCGGCGCTCCTTGTCCTCTTTGCCCAGGAAGGGCAACAGAATGCCCACGCCGAAGTCAAATCCTTCCAGGAAGAAGAAGCCTGTGAACAGCACGCCTATCAGAATGAACCAGATTGTGTTGAGATCCATTTTGCACTCCTCCGCTCCTGAGCGTCTAGTGCGCCCCTGCCGGGGAAAGATCCTCCTGCCCCTCCGGCCCGCTCTTAGCATATTTTGACAGCAGGTAGATGTCCGCCACCATCAGAGCACCGTAGAGCACGGTGAACGTTGCCAACGAAAACAGCACCATACCTGCGGAGACAGCCGGGGAGACGGCATCCTCCGTCTTCTGCAAACCAAAAACAATCCACGGTTGGCGGCCCACTTCGGTGAGCAGCCAGCCGGTGGTGTTGGCGATGTAGGGCAAGGCTATAGCTGGCACCAGCAGCGTCAGATACAGGCGCTGTTGTTCAAACCGTTCCCTGAACACCAGGTACAGGCCAACCAGAGCCAGCAATGCCATCAGGAACCCGGCCCCCACCATCAGGCGAAAGGTCCAGTAACTGACGGCGACAGGTGGCACGTAATTCCCCGGACCATACAGGTCCTGGTAGGTGACCTGCAGCTCGTGAATGCCCTTCACTTCGCCCTGAAAGGTATTGTAGGCCAGGAAACTCAGCAGCCCCGGGATGCGAATGGAGAAGATGTCGGTCATGTCTGCTTCATTGACGATGCTGAGCAAGGAGAAGGAAGCTGGATCTTCGGTCTGCATCAACGCCTCGGCCGCCGCCATCTTCATCGGCTGCGTGTCAATCATGTGCTGTGTCTGGCCATGTCCTACCAGGATGACCAGGACTGTCCCGATGACAGCATAGACCACAGCTATTCGGAACGATCGGCGAAATACCTCCAGGTCGTGGCTCTTTCTCAGCAGATGATAGGCACTGATACCCAGCAC
Organism: Anaerolineae bacterium; assembly: GCA_030597485.1. Classification (GTDB taxonomy): domain Bacteria; phylum Chloroflexota; class Anaerolineae; order 4572-78; family NAK82; genus JAUVRU01. The sequence continues at coordinate 10,106 of JAUVRU010000022.1, read as the reverse complement.
GAAGAACGCAGCCGTGGTTATCCCAGCGGCAATGACATGGGGAAACTGAAACCTGACGTTGGGATTGGTGATCAGGACGAAGAAATCGGTCATCTCCGCCCGCCCGTTGCGAATCGTATAGCCAACAGGCTGCTGCATAAATGAGTTGGCGATCAGAATCCACAGGGCCGACATGTTAGACCCGATCGCTACCATCCACATAGCAGCCGCGTGCAGCGACTTGGAGAGCTTGTCCCAGCCGAATATCCAGATGCCCAGAAACGTGGCCTCCAGGAAGAACGCCAACAGGGCCTCAATCGCCAGAGGCGCGCCGAAGATATCTCCCACGAAGCGGGCGTACTCGGACCAGTTCATGCCAAACTGAAACTCCATGACGAGGCCGGTCGCCACGCCCATGGCAAAATTGATCAAGAACAGCTTTCCCCAGAATTTGGCCATCCGCTTGAACACCTCATCACCGGTGCGCGCGTAGCGAGTCTCCATGATTGCCACCAGGATTGAGAGGCCGAGAGTCAGGGGCACGAAGAAGTAGTGATAAGTACAGGTAATGGCAAATTGCCAACGGGCCAGCAGTAATTCGTTCACCAGGGGACCTCCTTGGACGACGATTTGCTCACTCGGCTACGGATGTGAGAATGTATAACACAGGGCCGAAGAGAAGTCAAGGCTTCTGCGGCTGGTGACACCCACACACTCTCTTCCAGTCAATCGAGCTTCGGAGTCGAGGTTCTAGCCGGACCTGGGGTCACGTGGGACCGCCCAAAGGCTCGAATCCATCAAGTCTACTGCCAAACATATGCGTTATGGGCAATCACCAGTGTTGCAGGGGGCGCGATTCTGGAGCGGATGCCGAGGAATCGGGACTGCGGTGGGGGCTTGTGCTGCTGTCCTACTGCCTGCGAACGGATGGCAGGTAGATGCCGCTACCATTTACAACGGCGGTGGCCTGAACCTGCAGTATGTGTCTCTGCCCGTCATCCAGCAGCGCGGTGTTCACAATGGCCTGGGCAGTGGTGATCTCTTCCTTGACCTCGACCCCGAAACTGATGGTCACCGGCGCGTCAGAGGAGACACGGCATCGGCAACGCTACGCAAAGCCGACATATTGTGGTATAATAGGGAGTGACACACAACCTGTAGGAATCCTGCACTGACAGAGAGCAGGCCGCACCCATCAACAGAGAGGTGATAACCAAGTGGAAGCTCTCAAGGAACGTATTCGACGTGAAGGCAAGAACCTGGGCGGTGGTATCCTCAAAGTGGACAGTTTCCTCAACCATCAGGTTGACCCGGCGCTGATGCTGGCCGCTGGCGGTGCTTTGGCCGCCCACTTCGGGGCAATGGGCATCAACAAGGTGTTCACGGCCGAGATATCCGGCATTGCCCCGGCCTTGACGACAGCGCTGGCGCTGGGGGTACCGGTCGTCTATGCCCGCAAGACCCGACCGATCACCATGCCTGAGCAGACATATGTTGCCTCCGCTCCCTCACACACCAAGGGTGTGAGCGTGGAATTGATGGCGTCGCCCGAATTTCTGGGACCTGGTGATGAGGTGCTTATCATCGACGACTTCCTGGCGCGAGGCAAGACAATCGATGCGCTGGTCAGGCTGGCACATCAGGCCAGCGCTGAGGTCAGAGGCATCGGGGTGGTGATCGAAAAAGCGTTTGAAGGGGGTCGAGAGGAACTGGCTTATCTGGACGTACCTATCCATTCGTTGGCTGTGATCACCAGCATGGAAAACGGCGAGATCGTGTTTGGATGATGACAGATGCCTGAGCGGGAAACGGTTGTTATTCTGGACTTCGGGTCTCAATACAGCCATCTCATTGCCCGCCGTGTGCGCGAGGCAGGGGTCTATTGCGAGCTGATCCCCTACCACGCACCGGCGGAGACCGTCATGGCGTTGAATCCGGTGGGTTACATTCTGAGCGGGGGGCCGGCTAGCGTTTATGTCTCAGGGGCACCGCATCTGCCAGACTACGTCCTGGCCAGCCGCCGTCCCCTGCTGGGCATATGTTACGGCATGCAATTGCTGGCTTATCATCTGGGAGGTCAGGTAGATGCGGCATCCGAGCGCGAGTACGGTCAGGCTCGCATCAATCTCACCGACATAGACAACCCGCTGTTCTCAAGTATCAAGGCTGACGTTGGCTCGTCGCTGGACGTCTGGATGAGTCACGGTGATCGCATCACCCGTCTGCCGCCCGGGCTGGAGACGCTGGCCTGTTCCGACAACAGCCCCACGGCCGCCATGGGCGATCCGGCCCGGGGGTTATACGGCTTGCAGTTTCATCCTGAGGTGGTCCACACTCCTTTGGGAATGCACATTCTGCGAGCCTTTCTCTATGATGTCTGTGGCTGTCGCGGCGGCTGGACAGCAGGAAACTTCATCGAGGAGTCTGTTGAGCGAGTGAGGGATCAAGTTGGCGAAGGGCAGGTGATCTGCGGCTTGTCAGGCGGAGTCGATTCGGCAGTGACGGCTATCTTGTTGCACCGGGCCATTGGCGATCAATTGACCTGCATCTTTGTCAATCACGGCATGATGCGGCAAGGGGAGCCAGAGCAGGTAGTGGCCACCTTTGGGGAGCATCTGGGCATACATCTGGTGTCGGTCGACGCTACCGAGCAGTTCCTGTCCGATCTGGAAGGCGTCACCGACCCCGAGGCAAAGCGTAAGCGCATTGGCGAACGGTTCATTCGCGTGTTTGAGGCAGAGGCAACCCGATTGGGGAGAGTCGATTTCCTGGCTCAGGGCACGCTTTACCCCGACGTGATCGAGTCCACCGCGCCCGATCGGGCCGTGGCTGCCAAGATCAAGACCCATCATAACGTGGGGGGATTGCCAGCTGGCCTGAGATTCGACCTGGTGGAACCGTTGCGCTATCTCTTCAAGGACGAGGTGCGCCGGGTGGGCGAGGCACTGGGGTTACCCCGGTCGATTGTTTGGCGGCATCCGTTCCCGGGGCCTGGTCTGGCTGTTCGGGTGTTGGGTGAGGTGACGTGGGAGCGGCTGGAGACATTGCGCCAGGCAGATGCGATTTTCATCGAGGAATTATGGACCTCCGACTGGTATGATCAGGTGGCACAGGCCTTCGCTGTGCTGCTGCCGGTACAAAGCGTGGGGGTTATGGGCGATGAGCGCACTTACGCCGATGTGATTGCTCTACGCGCCGTGACTACCGATGATTTCATGACCGCTGACTGGGCACGTTTGCCCGACAACTTGCTGGCGCGAGTCGGCAACCGAATCGTGAACGAGGTGAAGGGGGTTAACCGGGTAGTGTATGATGTGAGCAGCAAACCCCCAGCGACTATTGAATGGGAGTGAGTAGTCACTCACCTACCTGTCGCCGTGGAGGCCTCCGTCTGCCCTGCTGGTTTCGTCCCGCTCCACAGTGGCAACGTGAATGCCCGCGCAAGTGAAAACGGGGGGCACCCAAGATGAGCATCGAGATGAAGACCATAATGGGACAGCTGAACATCGTTGATGGGCAATGGGTGAACGACGCACCGAACGCACTGGCGGTGCGCGAGCCGCCTTCTCAGGGGCGCGTCGCTTCACGCAAGGGAGACCTGTTTGTCGTTCTCGATCTGCGTGGTCATGACGGCCGGCCGCTGGCTGGTCATCAGCTGAGTCAGTCACTGGCCGAGACTATCCGCAACGTCTATTACCAGACGCCCAGCAGCATGACCGCCAGCCTGCGGCATGCAGTGACTGCTGTCAACGCGCAATTGATGGCGCAAGCCGATCGCACTGTAGGAAGCGAGGAGAAAACAGGCGCCCCCTCCCCTCTGCTGGCTGGGGTGGCGGCAGTGGTGGTGCTGGACGAGGACGTGTTTATCGCCACGGTGGGGCCAGCTGTCACCTACGTGGTGACCAATGGTATCGCCACTCAATTCCCGGAGAGCTCGCCCTGGTTGGGCGAAAGCGCCTCGAGGGTGGCCAACGCACCAGCCTTAGGTCGTGAGGCGGAGGTACCCGTGCAGCTTTTCCCCGCCTCTCTCAGGCCGGGCGATGCGGTAGTGATGGGCGACGGTCGCTTCGCCGTACAGATGTCATCTGAAGAGATAGAAGAAGCAGTTGCTTTCCAGAGCATCGAGGACGCGTTAGCCAATCTCAATGAGATGGCCGGCGCCCATGATTGCACTGCTCTGCTCGTCGAGAATCAGACGGTTCGAGCGGGTGCGGCCAGAGTCCGGCGCAGCGCATCCGCGTGGAAGGCTGCCCTCTCACGGCGCATCACGACACCCGCCCAGCCCGATGAAGACACAGGTAGACCGGTACGCCAGAGGCCGGCTGGCTTTCAGGAGACCGTGCCGCTTGGGCGCTGGCTGAGCACATTGGGCAAGGGGGGGCTGGCCTTGCTTATGATGGTGTGGGTGGGTCTTCGCACACTGGTGAGCCGGATACTGCCGAACGAGGCCCTCGAGATTCCAGCCAAACGGCCGATGCCCGCAGATCTAGCCGACCAGGACACCGTGCCAGCGTTGTCCCAGCGTGGCCTGCGTACAGTGGCATTCATTATCCCGGCCGTTGTGCTGATCGTGGTGGCAATCACGTACTGGCAAAGAGGAATAGCCCAAGAAAACGAGTATGTCAGCCTTATGGAACATGCTCAGGCTACTTTTCAGCAGGCGCTCAATGCCAATGATGACCAAAGAGCCCGCGATTTGCTTGCCCAGGCCGACGACTCGTTGACCCGTGCCAAAGCCATCCGGCCGGACGAGACGGCTGCCGACGAATTGTGGATGTCTATCGTCCAATACCGTGACAAGGTTGACCGAGTGGAGCGGCTCTATTGGATAGGGAGCCTGCGCACGTACGACAACCCCCTTACCCAGTTGCGGCGGGTCATCTCTGACGGACTGGACCTTTATGTACTGGATGCCGGTACCGATCGCGTCTACCATCATCGGCTGGACGACACGGGCGACAGCCTGCGGTCCGATGAGGGTGATCCGGTCCTGGTTCAGCGTGCTCAGCAGGTGGCGACAACTGTCGTCGGCGAAATCATCGATATGACGTGGATGCCAGCCAGCACCGACCGCCAGACCAGTGGCCTGTTGATCTTGGAGGGCGAGGGCCTGCTGGAGTATAACCCCAAGGGGAACCTGAGTGCGGTACCGATCTTCGGCACCGAAGGATGGGTCTTGCCCGTTGCGGTGGCTGGGTATGCCGGGAATCTCTACATTCTGGATCCACAAGCCGGACAGATACTCCGCTATGTGCCCGGCCCCGATGGATACACCACTCCGCCCGAGCACTATCTTTCCCCCCATCTCAAAGATGTCCTGGCCGGAGGGATAGACCTGGCTATTGATGGCTTCATATACGTTCTATACGCAGATGGTACTGTCCGGAAACTCGAAGGCGGGGCGCCTGCGCCGTTTGAGATCACGGGAATTGACAGGCCGCTGAGTAACCCAACTGCCATCTACACGGGGCCTGACCATCTGGTCCGGTTCATCTACATCGCCGATGCCGGCAACCAACGCATCGTGCAATTGGAGAAGGACGGGCGCTTTGTGCGCCAGATCAAGCCGCGCGAAGAGGATTCGGTCCCCTTCGACTCTCTGAAGTCTATCTTCGTGGACGAGTCGGCCAACAAGCTCTACTTCCTCGATAACCATTCTCTCTACATCGCCAATATCCCCCCTGTCCAATGATGAAAGGCATCCGACGTCGTGTGACCGTAGTGTAGTCGTAGAGTAAACGTCGCACCAAGGCTACATTTATCTACGCTGAATTGCTTACGCGATTTTGCGCAGTGACCACGTCGTGATATAATGGGGCGACTATGGCTACATATATTCGGATGTCTCACCGCCACTCCACTCTGCTCTACCACCTGATCACCATTTTCCTGGCAGTCTCTTTCTTGGCGGGTGGCGTGTATCTCGGCTATGTCTTCTACGTTGCGGTCAAGGATGCGGTGGCTCACGTCGAGCTGCCCACATTGCCTTACGTTGACTTAACTCTGCCGGTCGTCAACCCGGTGGCCAGGGATTACCCCAACCCACGTGCGGCCAGCAACCCGCAGCCCAGCACCAGTCTTACTGGTGACACGTTGCCCAACTGGGAAGAGGCTGAGCGGGTCAACATCCTCTTGTTGGGAGTTGACAAGCGTCCGGACGAGACGATTGCCCGTACCGATACGATGATCCTGGTCACCATAGACCCGGCAACCGGCAAGGCTGGCATGCTCTCGATCCCCCGTGACCTGTGGGTGACGATTCCCGGTTACGGTGAAAACCGCATCAATCTGCCACACTACCTGGGAGATAAGAATAACTATCCCGGAGGTGGGCCGGCGCTGGCAATGAGGACGGTACAATATAACCTGGGAGTGCCCGTCCACTTCTATGTGCGGGCGGACTTTGACGGGTTCAAGCGCATCGTCGACACCTTGGGCGGCATTGACGTCGACATACCGCAGACCATCAACGACCCTCAGTACCCCGACCAGAACTATGGCTACGATCCCTTCTACATTGAGGCAGGCCCCCAGCATCTGGACGGCAATGCAGCACTGAAATACGCCCGCACCCGCGCCACCAGCGGCGCGGATTTCGATCGTGCCCAGCGCCAGCAGCTGGTTCTGTTGGCCATCATGGACAGGGCCATCGCCATTGATATGATCCCCAAGATCCCGGAGCTATGGGCTACGATGGCCGACACCGTGCAGACCGATCTCCAGCTGGTTGACATCCTCGAGATGGCCAAGTTGGCGGACCGGATTTCCCGTGACAACATTGAGGCGGCAGTTATCGACTACTCCATGACGGTTGATTACAGGACCGATACAGGTGCCCGGGTGTTGCTGCCTGTACGCGAGAAGATCCGACCGGTGGTCGAGCGAATGTTCTTCTCCCCCGAGCCGGTGGCCGTGGCGCCTACCGCCACTCCTGACCCGGCGGAGATCGAGAAGGCTCAGGTTGCTGCTCAGGAAGAAAACGAACGCCGGGCCGAGATGATGGCTGCCTTGCAGGCCGAAGGCGCCACCCTGGTCGTGCAAAACGGCACGCCTCACCCAGAATTGGCAGCCAAGACGGCCCAATACTTGCGTGATCAAGGCTTCAACGTGGTGCAGTTCGGACCAGCGGACCGTGCTGATTACCCGCGCACCGTCATAGTGGACTATATCGGAAAGCCCTACACCATCGAGTCCCTTACCGTCATCTTCAACGTGGCTGACGAGAATATTCGCCGCAGCCCCAACCTGAAGAGTGACGTGGACATTCGCCTGATCGTTGGGGCCGACTTCCGCCCCCCGGAGGCCCGACTGCTCGAGCCTGTGGTCTCTGGGCCATTCATTCAACCTACCCGCAGCCAGTGATACGATACCTGCCAATACGTTGGGATGGGGTCTTGGCCCAATTGCTCGTATCGCCCGTTCGGAATCTGAAGGCCGACCGCTGATGGCTGGACGTTCACTCACCGTAGGGGTCGACCTGGTTGAGATCAGTCGTATTGAGGATGCCGTCAAACGCTATGGTGGGCGTTTTCTGAAGCGGGTCTACACCGAGCGCGAACTGGCTTATGCCGAAGGGCGGCTGTCGGCCCTAGCAGCCCGGTGGGCAGCCAAAGAGGCCACAGCCAAGGCTCTGGGCACCGGCATTGGGCCGATAGCTTTCCGTGAGATCGAAATTGTGTGCGATGACCAGGGTAAGCCGGATCTATTGCTGCATGGCGAGGCAGCGCGTCTGGCCACGCGTTTGAATCTTCACCGATTCGCGCTTAGTCTTTCCCACAGCGCCGACAATGCTTTGGCGTTTGTGGTTGCCCAGGAATAGCCACCGTGCGAAAGAAGCAGCAGGTCACCTGCCACCCAGAATCAGAAGTGAGGGAGTCAATGGATCCCATGACGCGCACCAGGAAGACCTACAATGTGCAGGGCTTATCTCCAGCGTTGCAGGGGGTGTTAATCCGGCTGGGGTTGTCGGCAGGGCTGTTGGCGCTGGCACTGATGTTGGCATCCCGATTCAGTTGATACGGGGAGCTTGCGTTTTGAATGGAAGATTGGTATAATTTCTGTACGTTACCGGGGCGGTTAGCTCAGATGGCTAGAGCGCATGCTTGACATGCATGAGGTCACAAGTTCAAGTCTTGTACCGCCCATTTGACATAACTAACACGAGCCGGAAGATCCAACCAGGATCAGGAGAGCAGGTATGTGTACATCTGCTCTGGTCAAGACAGTCGCTCCCGACCATTAGCAGAATAGCCCGGGCGCCGGGACGGCCGCGGGGCTTCGTGTTTGTGAGCACGTCGGTAGAGATGAGGACTCCGGGGTCGCCTGGTGTCGCTCGCAAGCAACACATGTTTCACACGCCGGCAGATCTGCAATAACTCCGCCTACTCGCCACTCCCCCTTACTCTCAGCAACCACTGTGGAAATGCTATCGGACAATGTTCTCACAATGAAGTCGAGATGCTCATCTTCCATCACATAGGGAGGACTCAGCTGGATATGATCCCCAGCCACTCCGTCTATGAGGCCTGCCATTCCACCAGCTATCAGAAGACCTCTATCGAATGAGCTCTCGACCACACGCTGGGTCACATTCCAATCGATCGGGAACGGATCCTTGGTGAGCCTATCTGCGACCAGCTCTACCCCGATCAACAGCCCCACGCCGCGCACCTGCCCCACCCAAGGTAGATCTCCCATTTCCCGCTGCAACGCACCCAACAGTTTGTCCCCCATCTGCTTGGACCTTGTGACAAGGTCATGATCCTCAATGTAATTGAGAACAGCCAGGCCAACGGCACAGCTCAACGGATTGCCACCGTAAGTGTAGCTGTGCATCACTTTCTGGCTGCCACTAGCAATCGCCTGCCACACTTCCTCTCGCAGAATAGCCGCTGCCAGAGGAGAATACCCGCTGCTAAGGCCCTTGCCCGTTGTGATAATGTCGGGCGTTACCTGCCAGTGGTCAATACCCCATTTCTCGCCTGTCCTGCCTATCCCGGTAATCACTTCGTCTACGATCAACCGGACATCATACTCGTCACAGATATCCCGGATGATTGGATAGTATTCTGGCGGGGGAGCGACCGCTGTCATAGAAGTCCCGATGATTGGCTCGGCGATGAAGGCGGCGACGTTTTCCCCACCAATCTGCCTGATGACCCGCCTGAGATCATGGGCGCACACAAGATCGCAACCGGGATAGTTGTGTCCCCAGGGACAGCGATAGCAGTAGGGCGGGGGAATGTGGGGGAAGTTGAGAAGATAGGGATTATGCATACGTCGCCACTGCGTTCTGCCGCCCATTGCCAGAGTCGCGATCGTGTTGCCATGGTAGCTCTGCCAGCGCCCGATGACGACTTGCTTATTCTGGTTGCCACGTTCCCAGTGGTATTGGTAGGCGATCTTCAGGGCTGCTTCGTTGGCCTCCGCTCCCCCCGAACAGAAGAACGTCTGGGTTTCGCCCATCCCTGACGGCGCCCACTGCTGGAGTTTCCGAGCCAGTTCTCGCCGTGGGATGTTGTCGACCGAGCCACCGTAGCTGAAAGCCAGAGTCCGAGCCTGGTCCGAAATCGTCTTGACGACCTCCTCCACGCCGTGTCCGATGTTGACAACGCCTATCCCCCCCACTGCATCCAGGTAGCTTTTCCCATCCTCATCAAAGATATGGACTCCCTTTCCTCTTGTGATGATAGTAGGGCATTCCCTATCCATACGCCCATAGAGCACATAGGGGCTACTCTTCGGCATTTCGTCTGCCTCCAGTCATGTGCAGTTCACGCACGATAGTGTCCCGTCTGATAGGACATCGCGTGGTCAGTTGGTCCCAAGCCGAGCTGGCAACTGACGTCACGGCGCAGCACATTGTCTTCTTCTCTCGTGCCAGCACCGGATGTGGCATCGCCCTATGCCCGTTTCCTCAAGTCGGCTGGCATCCAGTCCAGCGACGCATTTGTCTCGCGAGACGGCGTATACTCGAGACCGATGTAGCCCTGATAGGTCAGCGCCTCAAGCCTTGCGAAAACGGCAGGATAATTGATTTCACCCGTGCCTGGCTCGTGGCGGCCCGGGACGTCCGCGATCTGAACGTGACCGATAAACGGGAAATATGAAGACACGGTGTTGATCAG
>JAUVRU010000438.1 GCA_030597485.1 Anaerolineae bacterium | reverse complement strand
GGCAGGAGTCAGGTGGTGGATGGCTGCAGTGTTGATTCGGTCACCTCGCCTGGTTACAAGCCCACGTCGTTCAACGCTTCAGCCAGCGTGTTCATGCCGCGTTCCAACAGATCGAGATCGGCCTGCATGCCCATATGACCGATGCGGAAAACCTTGTCAGCCAGGGGTCCATGCGATCCCCCCACCACCATGCCGCGCCTGCGCAGCGCTCCATCCAAGTCATTCCAGCTGGCCGAGTCAGGAACCCTTACCGCCGTTACTGTGGGGGCCGACGTGGCCGGGTCTTGTGGGAAAAGGGAGAGCCCCATCGCCTGCACCCGCTCCCGGCAGCGGGCAGCCGCCCTGTGGTGGCGGGCGAACACTGCCTCCAGACCTTCATCAATGAGCAGGCTGCACGCCGTGTATAGCGCGGCCGTGGCATGCCAGTTTGGGGTATAGGGAAAATAGGCGTCGCCCAAGGCGGTATGGAAGGGGGCCAGCGCGTCATAGCCCTGGTAGTCCACAGCCTTTATGACCTCCCATGCTTGCCCGCTGACGGCCACAATGCCCAAGTCGGGCAGCGACGAGAAGGCTTTCTGCGTACCGCCCAGACACAAATCAATCCGCCATTCGTCGGCTGGTACTGGCATGCCCCCTATGCTGGAAACGGCATCCACGTAGTACAGAGGCACATTATGCTGACGCACCAACGTGCCTATCTCGGCCGCGGGGTTGACAATGCCCGATGGTGTCTCACAATGGACCAGAGTGACCATCTTGGGGCGGAAACGTCGAATGGTTGATTCTATCTGCTCTAGGTCGGTGGCTGCCTCATCGTATTCGAAGGCTACCGTCTCTACCTGGGCGCCTATGGAACCCGCCAGGTCCGCGATGCCGTATCCAAAGACGCCGGTGGCAATGGCCAGCACCTTATCACCCGATTGCAGGCAGCTCTTCAGCGCACCCCACAGGGCCACCATGCCCTCACCGCTCATCAGCGCCATCTGATTGCCAGTGCTCATGATCTGCCGCAGCAGAGCCTGGGTGTCAGCATAGAGCGCAAAATACTCCGGCTCCAGGTCGGCCGAGCCGTAGTCTACCTGATAGGCAGCCAGCACCTTCTGGCTCACTGCCGTGGGGCCGGGCACCAGTGGGATATCATATGTATGCATCTTGCCTTTGCCTCCCGTACACACTTGGGGAGTGGGCTGCCAGGCTGGACGCGGCCCACTTGCCTCATTGATGCCACATCTTGAGGAGTTCACCCATCCACGAGCCGTGTCTCGCAGGCCCGTTTGCATGGGGGTGTGCAAACACCAAGCCCTGGGGGTGCTCCCCGAATGGACCGGGTCCGGGCCAGGACATGCTTACTCCCCGGTTTTCCACAGGTTGGTCATCTTCTTCAGAACGTCCAGCGTGACCTGATAGACCGGTAGCCTCTCCACTTCCGCCGCCGAGAGCCAGCGTACCTGGCGGGCGTCGTCGCCAGCATGTGGCTCACCGCTCACGTAATCGGCTGTCAGGTCCACGATGACGTAGTGGAACTGGACACGTCCGGCATCGTCTTGCTGGACGACGTCGAAGGTGTAGACTGGATCGCCAGCTCGAATGGTGATGCCGGTCTCCTCGAGAATCTCTCGCTCGGCGGCCTGCTGCAGGGTCTCTCCCAATTCTACCCGCCCGCCAGGGATGGCCCACAGTCCCTCACTGGGCGGCTGGCCGCGCTGCACCAACAGCACCCGGCCATTTCTCACCACAATGGCACCCACCCCTACCTGGGGCAGCCGGGGATACTCACGCCGTGCGGGCTCGGTCATCTGGATTCGGCCTTGATCTGCTGCCCATACGATAGGGGTGGTGGTTTCACTCGTTCTGTTCCTCCGTTCCCGGGTTCTTCAGCCGGGCATCGCCATTCCTCTCGGCTGGCGGCTGAGTGCTCGTCTGCGCCTCAAGCGGGCAGGAAGAAAAAGGCCAAGACGATTATGATATACACAACCAACAGTTGGGCCCCCTCCAGCCAATTGCTTTCCCCGTCCAGGGCGATGAGGGCAGCGATCAAGCAGCTGCCCCCCAGGGCGATCAGCTCAAATTGGTTGAACACCAGCGTGAGCGGATTGCCCAGGAGCAGACTGATGAAGACCAGTACCGGGGCGACGAAAAGGGCGATCTGCAAGCTTGACCCCAGGGAGATAGCCAACGAAAGCTCCATGCGATTCTTGATGGCGGTCTGTACCCCCACCATGTGTTCGGCTGCGTTGCCCACCAATGGCACCAGAATGATACCCAGGAAGAACTCAGTGACCCCCAGCTGGGCAACCACTGGCCCCACCGCCCCGACCAGTATCTCGCTCAGCCCGGCAATGAACACGGTGGCAGCCACCAACACTGCTACGGCCATCGGGACGCTCCAGCGTCCAGCATGGTGACCCTCTTCCTCCGGCCGGGATTCCCCTTCTTCTGTTGTTGTGTCATCGGTGGCGAAGCGGAGGACATAGACGATGCTCAGCCCATATACCAGGATCATCATGACCGCCACGCCCAGGCTGAGGTACTCCACAGCATCGTGATTGACCTCTGCGATAGCGTGCCCGAATAGGGAGGGCACTCCTAATGCGATGACAGCCAGGATGAGCATGGTCGAGTTGACACCTGCCTGGCGCCGGTCGAATCGTTGGGTGCCGTTTTTCAGGCCACCCAGCAGAATGCTCAGGCCTAGGATGAGCAAGATGTTGCCCAGGATCGAACCAATGATGGAGGCTTTCACCAACTCGATCATCCCTGCGCGCAAGGCGGGGTCAAGCGCGCCTTTTCGAATGGCAACTATGGCGATGATGAGTTCAGCCGCATTGCCCATGGTTGCGTTGAGCAGCCCCCCCAGACGCGGACCGGTGTATGTGGCCAGCTCTTCGGTGGCCCTGCCCATCCAGCCCGCCAGGGGCACTACTCCCACAGCTGCGCAGGTGAACACCAGCACCGCCGACCCGCCCGCCAGTTCGCTGATAATGGCGATCGGGACAAAGATCAACAATCCATAGTTAACGTATTTCAACCTTTTTGCTCCAATGGTGGGGTCTGATTCGCAGAGCGTCAGACTGAATAAGAATCTATTATGGGGAGGCCCGACGTTGGATTCACAGGCGGAGTCAATCGTCACCCACGACCAGCAGGTGATTCGGTAGCTTGGGCGGCAATATCACAGTCAAAGCCTGTGGGACGACCTCGATTTCCACCGGCGTGGTTCCCATTGGCTCGGCG
>JAUVRU010000028.1 GCA_030597485.1 Anaerolineae bacterium | reverse complement strand
TGCAAGACGAGCTCAAGGGTGGCCGCCGCAGTTGATCGGCCCGACTGGCCGCAGCAGACAACTCACCAAGAGAGGTGGCGCGCGTGGGAGTGGGCCCCGGTTTTTGCCCACGCCGGGGTTCGGTTTTTTCTGGCCAGGCCGAATTCCAGCATCAGGCGCATACTGCCCAGGCAGGCAGTCGGCCGGCAAGCCACTCCCAAAAAACCCAAGAAATGAGTCTTGATCGCCTCAACCGCGCAGAACTGACCGCTCTAGCGCCAGCCACGGACGATTCCCTCGTGACCAGGCAACTTGCCTTGTGTTATAATGGGTACGTTACCACAGCACCAGTCCCGTTCTCTAACTTCCGCGTGGAATTGCCGGCCGATGGCGTGCTTTCCCTGCCCGGCATGGGACTCTCCAGTGCGGATCACGGAGACACATAGCCAAGGAGGGGGAGAACTGTGTCCAGACGAGTGGTCATTACGGGTGCCGGGGCCGTTACGCCGGTCGGAAATGACGTAGCCACCATGTGGGAATCGATCAAAGCGGGACGCTCGGGCATCGCCACCATCACCCGGTTTGACGTGTCGGATCTGGGAACGAAGTTTGCTGGCATGGTGGAGGGTTTCGACGCCGCCGAGCGCTTGGGGCGCAAGGAGGCCCGTCGCATGGATCGGATCACCCACCTGGCGTTGGAAGCCTGCCACCAGACCATCGCCAGCTCCCGATTGTTGGAGACCCCGGTCAACCGCGATCGGGTTGGCGTTGTGATCGGCAGTTCCGCGGGCGGGATTGAAACAGTTCTTCAGCAGGGGGAGGTGCTCAAAAAGCGCGGGCCCAATCGGGTCAACCCCTTCTTCATTCCTATGATGCTGGTTGACACGCCCAGTGCCCAGGCAGGCATAGAATTTGGGTTCCGAGGCCCTAACATGTCGGTGGTCACAGCTTGCGCCACCGGCACCAATGCGATTGGCGAATCCTTTGAGATGGTGGCTCGGGGTGCTGCCGACGCCATCATGGCCGGTGGCACCGACGCGGCTTTGGTGCCCCTCACCATCGCTGGCTTCAACGTGATGGGCGCGCTCTCCACCCACAACCAGGACCCGGCCGGAGCCTGTCGCCCCTTCGATACCGACCGGGATGGTTTCGTGGTCAGCGAGGGGGCGGTGGTGATGATGCTGGAAGAACTGGAGCACGCCAAAGCGCGAGACGCCACCATCTGCGCCGAGATCGTGGGATACGGTACCTCAGTGGATGCTCACCATATGGCAGCGCCTCTGCCCACCGGTGAGTCCGCCGCTCTGACCGTTCAGCGTGCGCTGGACCGGGCCGGCATGGATCCCACCGAGGTGGACTACATCAATGCCCACGGCACCGCCACCCGGCTCAACGACGTGACTGAGACCACCGCCATCAAGAGGGTGTTCGGCGATCACGCCTACAAGCTGGCTGTCAGCTCCACCAAGTCTATGACCGGTCACCTGTTGGGCGGTGCCGGTGCGCTGGAAGCGCTGATTTGCGTGAAAGCACTGCAAGATGGTATCATCCCACCCACGATCAACCTGAAGAACCCAGACCCGGAATGTGATCTGGACTACGTGCCCAACCAGGCCCGGCCGGCCGACATCAAGGTGGTCGCGTCCAACTCATTCGGATTTGGCGGGCATAATGCGACACTGATCCTGAAGCGTTACCAGGAGTAGTGTAAGCGTTCAGCCTTCAGCCGGAAGCGGTCAGCCAACCTGGCCGCCGCTTCCCGCATGCTTCGCCTGGCGTTGATGTTGGCTAAGGAATGAGGAGAAGCGTGCGTTTCTGGCGATGGTTTTCAATGGGACGCTGATTCTCGCAGATCAACATGTGGAGAATCTAGATAGATCAGCGTGCATCTGCGTTTATCTGTGTCCTGGTGGAACCACATAGCCGAAGTGCCCGGTGGCTAGTAGTCCATCACAAGGATCATGATATGACAGAAGTCGCGCCCATAAGGGCCGGATCTGACTTGTCAGCATCACTGTGGTGGGGCACTAGTTGACGCTCCTGTCTTCCCGGGCCCCGCACCGTGGAGGTGCGCTTGTGCTGGCCTGGTCACGTGGGTCAGCCGACGGGCGAAACTCGGGAGGCTTCGGGGCGTTGCTGTTTTCCGACCAGGAGAGACCTGCATGGCGCGATACGCACATATCGTCGGCTGGGGAATGGGTATGCCCCAGCGGGTGATGACCAACGATGACTGGGCGCAGCTGGTGGACACGTCCGACGAGTGGATTCGCTCTCGCACCGGCGTGGTCGAGCGACGGATTGTGGGAGAGGACGAGTCCACTCTGACCCTATCCATGGAAGCAGCCCGTCAGGCGCTCGAGGTGGCCGGGATCTCACCTGCTCAACTCGACTTGATCATCGTGGGCACTCTGACCCCCGAGTACGTGATTCCGTCCACAGCCTGCCTGGTGCAGGACGGGCTGGGTGCGATGCACGCGGCCGCCTTTGACCTCAGCGCCGGCTGTACCGGCTTCATCTACGGCCTAGCCCTGGCCGCCGATTCGATCCGAGTCGGCAACTGTCAACATGCGCTCGTCATCGGGGCCGAAACTTTGTCTCGCGTCATGGACTGGACTGATCGCGCTACCTGCGTCCTGTTTGCCGATGGCGCCGGGGCAGTGGTGGTGAGTGGCAGTGAGATGCCGGGCGGTGTGTTGTCCAGTGTCCTGGGCGCTGATGGCTCCGGCGGCGACTACCTGATCGTGCCGGCTGGGGGCAGCAAACTGCCCGCCAGCCACGAGACAGTGGATCAGCGGCTACATACCATCAAGATGAACGGACGCGAGGTCTTCAAGTTTGCCACTCGCACCATGAACAAGGCGACTCGTCTGGCTTGCCAGAAGGCCAACATATCCCTGGAGGACGTGAGCCTGGTGGTGCCCCATCAGGCCAACCACCGCATCATTCAATCGGCCGCCCGCTCGCTCAAGCTCCCCATGGAGCGTTTCGTTGTCAACTTGGATCGTTATGGCAATACCTCGGCCGCCACCGTCCCCATCGCTTTGTGCGAGGCTATCGAGTCCGGCCGTGTCCAGCGCGGCGATCACCTGGTGCTGGTGGCCTTCGGCGCCGGTCTGACCTGGGGGGCATCGGTCGTCAAGTGGGGTGTTCCGTTGCCGGTGGTGCCCACCGCATGGTGGCGGCACCTGTTGCAGTGGCTGTACTATCGCTGGGCCAGGATGCGCTCTCTGGGCGTCCGGCTGCGGCGACGATTGGAAGGATGGCGACCTTTCCGGAAGAACAACGACAACGGAGGTCACGTTCCCAGCCCGCCCCCAGCCTCAAGGGAACAGGATGCCCAGCTGGCCGAATCTCCGGCCCGGACTGAACCCGTCGCCGCCAAAGAAGAGGAGGCCCCGCCCGCCGAGTCCCAAGAGTCCTCGTGAATGGCTACACATCAGACGCGCCAGGCACTCACCCTGAGTGTATGACAGTCAATCTCCCTACCTGACAGTTCTGAATGGGACGCGGATTTTCGCTGATTCTCACAGATGAAAACACAATAAATCCAGAAAAATCAGTGTCCGTCTGCGTTTGTCTGCGTCTTGTAGCATTCTTGCTTTTCTCTGTGATCTCTGTGTCTCCGTGGCAAGATATGGGTAATCACCACCTCGATTGACTTGACACGCCAAGAGCACTGGGCTTATAATCTGACTGCGGGGGGTGGTGCATATGGAACTTGTGTATGGCCTCGAAGTTAAGATCCAGCGACTTGTTGAAGATGGCGACTACCGGTACATGGCAACCAGCCCCGATCTGCCTAACCTGGTTGTCGCCGGTGACACAATCGAAGAGATCCTGGCTGAGGTGCCGGTAGTCGCACGCGCATTGATTCAGACAATGCAAGACGTGGGGCAACCTCTGCCCGACACACTGAAGGTTGAACCAGAACCTTACCAGGCAAACCTCCCCATTGTGGTATGAAATACGCCGAGCTTGTCAAGAAACTGACACGACTGGGGTGCGAGTTCAAGCGGCAGGCTTCAGGTAGCCACGAAATCTGGTTCAATCCTCGTACACGGCACACGACCTGTATCCCGCGCCACCCCAACAAAGACATCGGCAAGACGCTGCTGACAAAGATCCTTCGCGACCTGGGGATCGATCGAGAGGATTCTGGCAGCGCATAATGGACGATCAGCGCAGACCCTCACGCCTGGCACTGCTTCCCCTTGGGCCTCAGTCGGTGTCTGTGGGCATGCTGATGCTGAGCCTGCTGGCTTTCGGCCTGCGACTGCACCGGCTGGACTTTCAACCACTGTGGGGGGACGAGGGCTGGAGTTTCTACTTCGCCTCGATGAGCCTGGGTGACATGCTCCCCCTCACGGCAACTGACATCCACCCACCTCTCTACTACGCCCTGCTCACCGGCTGGCAACGACTGGTCGGCAACACCCCTGCGTCGGCTCGCTTGCTCTCCATCCTGTTCGGCACCCTGCTGGTACCGCTGGCCTACCGGGTTGCCAGCCGCCTCTTCGACCGCACCTCCGGCCTGCTCACGGCTCTCCTGGTCACGCTGGCCCCCTTCGCCATCTACTACTCCCAGGAAGTCCGCATGTACGGGCTGGTCACATTGCTGGGGCTGGGGTCGGTGTACTTCTTCAGCCAGATGATGGCGAGTGGTCCCAGACTTCCGAAGTCACCAAGACTTCGGAAGTCTCCCGAGTCTCCCCCGGCGTTTTGGGGATACGCGCTGACCACCGCCGCGGCCCTGTACACCATGTACTATGCCGTGTTCCTGCTGGTCTTTCAGGCGGTCTATCTGCTCACCCTTATCCCCGGCCAGGAGCAGTCGGGAGAGAGACGTGATGTCCGGCTGCGCCGGGTGAAACGCGCGGCCCGCGCTATGGCGGTGGCGGTGCTGCTGTACCTGCCGTGGGTGGTCTATACCGGGACCAGGTTGATCACCTACGTGCGGGGCAAACGGGTTGCCGAGGACTATGCCCCGCTGGCACTCTTCCCCTTCGTCAAAGCCCATATCGTCACCTTCAGCCTGGGCCATCTATCGCCCGCCATCCGGTCGCTGGCCTGGGCGACGCTGCTGTTGGCGGCGGTGGCCGGGCTGGCTCTGCTCTATCGGGGCAAGACACGGGCAACTGCCAGTCGCCCGTGGCCGTTTCTGTTTCCGGCCGGCTCATTGTTGGCTTTCTGTTACCTGCTGATTCCCTTGTTCGCCGGCTACATTGTGAACCGGGTCTATCCCTTCTCCCCCCCTTACTTCGAGCGCACGCTGATGCTGGCTGCTCCCGCCTGGTGGTTGCTGTTGGGGGCGGGACTGGCCTGGCTGTGGCGGCGTAGCCGCCTCCTCATGCTGGGCGTCAGCACCGTGCTGCTGGTGGCGCACATGGTGGCCCTGTTCGGATTCTACAACGTCCCCCGCTACCAGGATGAGGATTATCGCCCCCTGCTGGCGTATGTGCGCACCCACAGCGCGCCTGAGGATGTGATACTGGCCAGTTATCAATGGCAACTGGGCCTGTACCACGCCTAGCTGCCGCCTCCTCATCCCCAGCTCTATACTGTGCCCGGCTGGGGGGAGACCTGGGCTGATGCCCTTACCCAGATGGAGGATGACCTGGAGATGTTGGTAGATGGTCATCCGCGCCTGTGGTTTCCCGCCTATCAATCCCTGGGGCGGCTGTGGGAGACCAGCGTGGAAACCATCTTGAATCGGATTGCCTTCCCCGCCCAGGTGGATTGGAACCTCCCCGGCACCAAGCTGACCCTTTATGGACAGGGAGAAAACCTGACACCCATCGTGGATTCGTCAGTGGCGGGAGCAGGGGATGATCTGGGAAATTTCGGCAATCGGCTGGCGCTGGAGCAGGCCCAGGTGGGTGACACGCCAGCCGAGGCGGGACGGGGGGTGATACCGATTCGCCTTACCTGGCGCAAGCTGGGGAGTCTGGGCAGCCAGCATCGAGTGGCACTGCGCCTGACTGACGCCGGTGGGCGCAGCTGGGCCAGCCGCGACAGCCGGCCACAAGGGGGAGATGCCTCCTTTGCCGCCCTCTCCCCTGGCGAGCGGCTGACAGACCACCACGGACTGCTAGTTCCGGCCGGCACCCCGCCGGGAGACTACCAGCTGCGGTTGAGCGTGGTCAGTCAGCTGGACGACCGTCCCCTGGACCTGCTCGACGCCGGGGGGCAGCCACAGGGGGTGGAAGCCCTGCTGACCAGCATACAGGTGGTGCCGCCGGCCACTCCCCTGGAAGCGGAGGTCTTGCCCATCCAACATCCGGTCACCGGTGACTTCGAGGGCAAGGTACGACTGCTGGGCTACAGCCTGAGCGATGGCCCCTTCCGTGCCGGCGAGGGTCTGAAGTTCAGCCTGTTCTGGCAGGCGTTGGCTGACGGCAGCCAGCCCTACGTGGTCTTTGCCCAGTTGCAGGACGAGACCGGGCGTGCGGTTGCCCTCAGTGAGACGCCGCCGGCCTATCCCGCCGATCGCTGGCCGGCCGGCATGCTGCTGCGGGACCCCCACCAGATTCCGCTGCCCCCCGCCCTGCCGGAAGGCGATTACCGGCTGGCGGTTGGCCTGCTGCGGCCCGATGGGCCCCGTCTGCTGGTTGGGGGGGACGATCAGGTGGTGCTGACCACTGTGCTCACCACCCAGCGGGCCCGCGATTTCTCTCCTCCCTCGCCCATATTCCCCGTGGACGCGCAGTTTGGCGGCCGGGCCCGGCTGTTGGGTTACGATCTGCACACGGAGGGTCAGTTGGAGCCTGGTCAAACGTTCGAACTGGTGCTGTACTGGCAGCCGATAGAGACCTTCAACCGCGGCTACACCGTCTTCGTCCATCTGATTGACGCTGAGAGCCAGATTGTCGGGAACCGGGATCAGGTGCCCGGCGGCGGTGACTTCCCTACCACCAGCTGGATGAAGGGCGAATACCTGACTGACGTCTACCACGTCCCGGTCAATCCCGACACGCCGCCAGGCGACTACTGGATCGAGGTCGGCTTCTACGATCCGGTGGATGGCACTCGGCTGCTGGTTACCGATGCGCAGGGGCAGCCGCTGGGCGACCGGCTGCTGCTGGAGCAGACGCCGGTCGTGGTGGACAGGTAGGAGAATTGGTACCGTCGGGTGATATGATTCGGGCCAACACCATGGTAAAATGAATGCAGCGGAGACTGGCGGTGTCTGGCGCGCGAGTGCTTGCACCGATCAGGAGTATCGCCCATGAGAGACAGCAAGAAGACCAAAGCGCAACTGGCAGACGAACTGACGGCACTGCACCAGCATGTCGCCGAGCTGGAAGCGGCAGAGACCGAGCGCGAGCAGGTGGAGAAGGCCCTGCATGCCTCGGAGAGGGAGTTTCGGGGTCTGGTGGACAACGCCCTGGTAGGCATCTACAGAACTAACCTCAAAGGCGACATCCTCTATGTGAACGAGTTTTTGTCCAGCATACTGGGATTTGAGTCTCCCGAGGAGATGATGAAGGCCGCTGTCCTGTACAGATACAAGAACCCGAAGGACAGAGAGACTCTGATGCGGAGGCTCAAGAAGGAAGGCCAGGTGAGTGGCTATGAGGTCGAGTTGCTCGGCAAGTCGGGTGGGACGGTGGCTGTCCTTCTCAGCGCGGCGCTTGAAGGCGATGTCCTGACGGGCATGATCATGGACATCACCGAGCGGGTGCGGGTTGAGGACTCATTGCGCCATCGGCTGGCGATGGAGGAACTGGTGGCGGCCATCTCAACCCAATTCATCAATCTCGCCTCTGACCAGGTGGACGGGGAGATTGGCCAGGCCCTGCTATCAATCGGGGAATTCGTGGGGGTGGACCGCAGGTACTTCGGGTTGTATGATGCAGATGCGACCCAGGTCCGGCAGCAATACGAATGGTTTGCCCAAGGGCTGGCGCCCCAGTCTGACCGATTCCAGGGTATGGTGGTGGCGCCATTGCGCTGGTCAAGGGAGGGGTACCAACGAGCCGAGATAGTGTCCGTTCCCCGGGTTGCCGATCTCCTGCCTGAAGCCGGCGCCGAGAAGGCCTTATGGCAGGCCTTGGGCGCCAAGTCCATCCTCACCATCCCGCTGCTCCGAGGCCAGGCGCTGGTCGGCTATTTGGGATTCCAGGCGGAGCGGCAGGAGAGAGCGTGGTCCGAGGAGGACACGATATTGCTCAAGCTGGTGGGGGAAGTCTTCCTGAACGCGCTGGATCGCAAGCAAGCGGAGGAGACACTGCGGCAGAGCGAGGAACGATTCCGCTCGCTTATCGAGAAGACCAGAGACTGTTTCATGATTGTGGGCCAGGATGGCACGTTGCGGTACATCAGCCCTGCTATTGAATCCATACTAGGACTGACGCCGGACAAAGCGACCGGCACCAGTATCTGGCAATGGATTCACCCCGACGATGTCGCGGGTCTGGCTGGTCGTTTCGAACACCTGGCCCAGGAGCCGGACGGCGGGGGGACTTCGGAGTTACGTGTCCGCCACCAGGATGGATCGTGGCGCGTGGTGGAAGGTGTTGTCACCAATCTCCTCGGCAACCCGGCGGTGGAGGGCATCGTCATCAACTTCACTGACATCACCGAGCGCAAACGATTGGAGTTGGAAGTCGAGGAGCGTCGATTATACCTGGAGGGCGTGCTGGCCTCCGCTCCCGACGCCATGGTCACCCTGGATGCCCAGCATCGCCTCCTGGAGTGGAACGCCGGGGCGGAGAGGCTGTGGGGATACACTCCGGAGGAGGTCAGGGGTCGGCGCATTGACGAGCTGATCACCGGGTCTGATCCCAGTGCGATGGAGGAGGCGACCAGTTATACCCAGCAATCTCTGGGGGGAGAGAGCGTCCCCTCGGTCGAGACCGTCCGTTACCGCAAGGATGGCTCGCCGGTGCACGTCATGCTTTCCGCCTCCCCGTTCCTGATCAACAACGAAGTGGTGGGAGGCATTGGCGTCTACAGTGATATCACCGAGAGCAAACGGGCGGAGGCAGCGCTGCAGGAGAGTGAGGCGAAGTACCGTCTGCTGGTGGAGAACCAGACGGATCTGGTGGTCAAAGTCGATGTTGACGGACGCTTCCAGTTCGTGAGCCCTTCGTATTGCGAGATGTTTGGCAAGAAGGAGGATGAGCTGCTGGACAGAAGGTTCATGCCCCTGATCCACGAAGACGACCGTGAAGCCACCGCCACGGCGATGATGGATCTACACGAGCCACCATATACTTGCTATCTGGAGCAGCGAGCCCTGACCAAACACGGATGGCGCTGGCTGGCCTGGGCAGACAAAGCCATCCTCGACCAGAGCGGAAACGTAGGAGCCATTATCGGTGTGGGCCGTGACATCACTGACCGTAAGCAGGCGGAGGCAGAGAGAGAGAAGCTCCAGGCTCAGCTCCTTCAAGCCAAGAAGATGGAAACGGTGGGCCAGCTGGCCGGTGGCATCGCCCACGACTTCAACAACCTGCTAACCTCCATCAACGGCTTTGCTGAACTGATGCGGTATCAGCTGTCGGCTGACGACCCTGTGTATGACATGGCGGGAAAGATATTGCGCTCCGGTCAACGGGCCGCCGATCTGGTGAGCCAGTTGCTCGCTTTCAGCCGCAAGCAGATGATCGAGCCCCGGATGGTGAACCTGAACCACATCGTGGTCAACATGAATGAAACGGTAGAGCCGATCATCGGCCCCGACGTCCAACTGACAACCACCCTTGCGCCCGACCTGGGGACTGTGGAAGTGGATCCGAAGCAATTCGAGCACGTAATCGGCGAACTGGCCATCAACGCCAGCGACGCCATGCCAGAGGGCGGAAAACTGACCATTGAGACGGCCAACGTGGTGTTGGGCGAGGAAGATATATCCGAGCACGTGGAAGTCCCGGAGGGCGACTACGTTTTGCTGGCAGTCAGCGATACCGGAGCTGGTTTGAGCGACGAGGCACGAGACCGTATTTTCGAGCCCTTCTTCTTCACCTCCCCAGACGTGGCCGACGGCATTGGCCTGAGACTGGCTGCCGTCTACGGCATCGTCAAGCAGAACGACGGATACATCTGGGCGGAAAGCGAGGCCGGGCAAGGCACGACGTTCAAGATCTACCTGCCCCACGTCTCAACCGAGTAGTGGCTACGTGACAAATATGCAATCCCCCAACGCAGATTACGCTGTAGCTTGCAGCGTGACACTTGCCTGCGCTTGCCCCCTCACTGGACATTGGCGAATCGTGGAGCAAGCGGGCGCGCAAGATGCGGCATCTCCAGAGGATGCTAGCGTATGAGGATGCCTTGCTCCATAGGTTAGCATCCCCTGGACAAGGTATAGTGCCATCGTGAAAAACGCCAATGTCCTGTTCGGAAGTCTTTGCCCCAGAACAATTAGAGCCCGTTTCACACCCGCTTCAGATCAGAATGGTGCATAATGCGTGTTGCCCGATGCACCCGGAGGGCATCATGCCACTGACAATCCAAGCGCAGCACTGACAGCAGGGTGGTAACACTCTCACCCGTACCGGAGTGGATTTGACAATGACTACCTCCATTCAACAGGGTCAAATCTGCGAAACCGGCGTTCTATCGTCTGGGAATAGAACGCTTACCCCGGCCGTTGCTGGCTGTCTTCACTCCAGATGGGCATAGAACTCCCTGGGGCTCAGCTCCGGAAAGTCCCCCCGGGAAACCAGGTGATCCCTGAGATCAAGGCAGAGGTCGCACTTGGAGAGATAACCATCCCCGGATTCGTGGTAACCGTGGTCTTCTGCAAAATGGAACAGTCCACCCATATCCCCGGCAACCAGGAATCCCAGAACCGGGTGTTCCACCAGGTCTATCCCCTCGGTCGTCAGTCGGTCCAGGTCCCGCCAATGACCCAGGGAGATGCCACCGCAAAAGCCCGGCATGAAGTTTCCGTAGTTGTCGAAATGGTTGTGCCAGCTTCTCAGGAAGGGTGGTTGGCAGAGCTGGTTGAAGAACGTGGGTGCCGGATAGGTGGGATAGAGCCCTCTCAACTGGCGAGTGGCCCGGCCCATGAAGAACAACTCCACCCTTCCCGTCAGACTCTCACTTCCGGCGACCGCCAGATAGTCCTCCAGGGGAATCCGCTCCTTGATGCCCAGTTCCCTGAATTGACGGTAGTATTCCAGCTGGTAGACCATCACGTTCTGGCCGAACACCTCCTGGCTGATCCGGACGCATCGCTCGGTTCTCTCAAAGGGCACATATTCGGCGTAGAAGGGGTTCACCGAGATCATAATGCCTTTGAGGCCGACCTCCTTGAGATGTCTGAGCATGTCCCTGGTTGTTTCGTCATCACCACACCAGAAGCAGTTGGTCTCCACGAAAGTGGAGGGGATTCCCAACGCCTCGGCAATCTCCACTGCCTGGCGCAATAGTTCGAAGTTCAGGAATGGCTCGCCCCCGGTGAAATGGAGCCCATCGCTCAGGCCTACGGCCTCAGGCCCCCAGGGGCTTGGTTGAATTCTCCCCGCCAGCTGGGATAGAACCGCTTCCAGATCCTCACTTGTGATCCAGTCGGCCGGCCACTTGGGCGAGCAGAGGTACATACAGTGCCGGCACTCAGCCGGGCATTTGTAGGAAAGCAGCAGTCCGCCAGAAACGGGCTGGGGTACCTTCACGCTGGTCATTTCGTGCTCCTATCTTTGGGTGAAGCTCGTTGTCGCCTCTGCGGCTTCGCGTGAGGTTAGGTGTCGCCGACGTTGGCATTATACCACAGCCCCGGAAGAAGGCCCCCGCCTCTTGCCACGGGGAATCGAAGCAGTTCTGACGTGCCTGGCAGGCCCTCAGAGGCCCGGCCTGGTCGTGATTTCCTGGTCACCCAAGAAGGGTGTAGAATGACGCAATCCTGATAACTGAGGAAGTACCGCTCTTGAATGCGAACCCAATTCGTCGGCTCTATCCGATTGCCGTGGCCCACCTCACTATCGAACTGTGCAGCAGCTATCTGCCGGTCA
>JAUVRU010000058.1 GCA_030597485.1 Anaerolineae bacterium | reverse complement strand
GCCAGTACCCCACAAACCAGCGTCGCCCGCCCGAACCCGACGCCCACCGGGCGGCTCTCACCACCCGACATCCCACCGGACATCTGCCATTCCATATCTGACTTCCGGCGCTCACCATTTGTCATTTCCCTGGACACTGGGACGGTGTGATATTTGTCATTTGACATTTGGTACTTGACATTTGCCATTTGACATTTGTTATTTGACATTTGGCAGTTCAGCCCTTCCCAGTCGTCCAGGAACTGCCGCACCATTCCCACCCCATTTTCAATCTGGTCAAAACCATCGTACTGGTCAGCGGGGGGGATGGGGCAGCCCGCCAGCAGATACCACTCGTCAGAGGGATAGACGAAGGTCAACCCAAATGCCCGGCGGCACCGCTCCCGCCATGGTTCTACCTGGTCCAGGAGACATCGGGCCTCGTCGGGGCGGTAAGAGCGAAGGGATTGGGCGTGGGTGCGGGTGAGACCGATGGGCACCACAGAGATCGATCGCACCGCCGGGAACAGCTCGATCAGATCTCCCAGGCTGCGCTCCAGATGCGGGCCGTCGTTGACGTCCGGGATGAGCACCAGCTGGGTGTGCACCCGGATGTGTCGCTCTCCTAGCCAGCGGATCTGCTCCACAACGTCGGGAGCGCCCGCGTTCCCCAGCAGTTGGCGGCGAAGATCCAGCTCAGTGGCATGCACGCTCACGTACAGCGGACTGATGTGTTGCGTCTCAATTCGCTGCCAATCCCCCTCTGTCAGGTTGGTGAGGGTAACGAAATGACCGAACAGGAAGCTGAACCGATAATCGTCATCCTTTATGTAAAGTGGCCCACGCATCCCAGGCGGTGACTGGGCCACAAAGCAGAACTCGCAACGATTGTTGCAGCGGAGAATGTCCACGTCAAAGGTAGGGTGGGCGAACTGAACGCCCAGCCGCTCACCGTACTCACGGCCACCGGCCAGACGCAGTTCTCTATTGCCCCGCTGAATCCGAAACTCGAGCGATTCCTCGGCACTGAGGAAGCGGAAATCGATCACGTCACGCAGTGAATGGCCGTTCACTGCCAGGATCACGTCGCCGGGTTGCAGACCCATTCGCCCAGCCAGCCCGCCATCTTCAACCGCGCTGACCTGGCCGCCCCGTCTCCTCCCACCCCGCGCGCGCTTTTCCATCTGTCTGCTACGGCTCGTCCAATAGCGACAGGACGCGAGTCAGCACCTCGTCTGCACCCAGCCCATCCGTGTTCATCAGGTTGGCATCGCCGGCAGGCCGCAGCGGCGCGTGTGTTCTGTGGCTGTCAATCTCGTCCCGG
Source organism: Anaerolineae bacterium (assembly GCA_030597485.1). Lineage (GTDB taxonomy): Bacteria > Chloroflexota > Anaerolineae > 4572-78 > NAK82 > JAUVRU01. The sequence continues at coordinate 6,999 of JAUVRU010000058.1, read as the reverse complement.
TGGCGCATAGAGGCCAACACTTCCTCGTAGTCCGCTTCTTCGCCCCGCGCCCGGATCTCCTGGTGGCGGCGACCGGCTCTCTCCTCGACCGAAGCGTGCAGGTAGATCTTCAAGCTGGCATCAGGCATCACCACCGTGCCGATGTCACGCCCCACCATCACCACGTCTTGCCCGGCTGCGATTTCCCGCTGTTGAATGGTGAGCGCCTGCCGAACTCCCGGATACGCCGATACGATCGACACCACTGCGTCCACAGCCGGTTGGCGAATGGCCCAGGTCACATCCATCCCGTCGGCATAGACCGTATACTGCCGGCCATCGAGTCGCGTAGGGGGCGTCACCCGTATCCTCAAGTGTTCGACCAGTGCCGTCACGGCCGCTTCGTCGTCAATGGAGATCCCGCGTTGTAACGCAACCGATGTGACTGCCCGGTACATCACACCGGTGTCAAAATAGAGGCAACCCAGCCTCTCAGCCAGCAGCCGTCCCAAGGTGCTCTTTCCCGAAGCGGCCGCTCCATCTATTGCGATAACAGTGGTGTTCTTCGTCATAATGCCAACAACCGGACACGCGATCTGGTGAACTCCCCGGTGTACCCCCGGAGAAAAAAACGCCCGCGTGCCAACAAGCCGCCATATACGACACCCGGGTCGCTCAAGACACCGGCTTTCGCATGCTTCTCCGGTCCTTGATCTCCTGCAGCTGTCTGATCTCGCCGTCCCTCAGGTGGCGCCACTCCCCCGGCCTCAGGCTGCCCAGTTGGATAGGCCCAATGCGAACCCGGACCAGCCGGCGAACCGGATGCTCCAGCCTGGCCGCCACCCGCCTGATCTGTCGCTTGCGTCCTTCTCGCAGTATCACCCGCACCCAGGTGCGCTTCTGATCGTGGCTGAGAATGGAGACCTCGGCCGGTGCCGTCCTTCGCCCGTCAAGATACAGCCCTCGCCGCCACTTCTGCAGCGTGTCCTCCGTCGGATGGCCCTCCACGTGAACCCGATACTCCTTGGTGTGTTCGTAACGCGGATGCGTGAGCAGGTTGGTCAGCTCACCATCATCGGTGAGCAGCACCAGCCCCTCACTGCGGAGGTCCAGGCGGCCCACCGGATACAGGTGGCCTGAAACCGGCACCAGGTCCCGCACTGTCGGCAAACGGTTCGATTCATCTCTCTCGTCAGACAGCACATCGCGAGGCTTGTGGACGATGACGTAGGTGAAGGGACGGTCCGCGTCCACCCGTTTCCCGTCCACGGTTATGTGATCCCGCTCCGGGTCAGCCTTCTGACCCAGCTGAGCCACCTTCCCATTGAGCTTAACCCGCCCATCCCGGATCAGCTGCTCGCAGCTCCGGCGAGAGCCAAAGCCAGCGTAGGCCAGGATCTTTTGAAGACGCTGTTCCATATGCGTTACCTATACCTGTTGTATTGTGCCAGTATCCCTATTGTAGCCCATGCGCACCCAAGGGGCAAAGTGCCGGTGCAGGGGGGAATCGAAGCAGTTCTGATACGTATGGGAGGCTACCAGACGCCCGGTACGGCACTTGGCGGAACCATCAACCCCACTCTCGTGCGCGGTGGATTTGCCCGTCCTGCCCGCACCTGGCCCGCGAAGCACCAAGCGGGGCACGTGGGCGATTGCTCACGCTCTTCTGCTTCGAAATCCCGCAGGTCCCTGCATTCCGGGGTGCAGCATCCCCCGGGTGCATTCCAAGTTGGTGGGTGGAACAAGCAGAGCTAGACTCTGGAACTGGACATTGGCGTTTATCACGGTGGCGCTGTATCTTGTCCAGAGGATGCTGACCTATCCAGGGGATGCTGACCTATCCAGAGGATGCTAACCTATCCAGGGGATGCCGTATCTTGCACGCCCGCCTGCATCTGACGCGAAACGTGCAGATATCATACCCTCTGGGTGCTCCACGATTCGCCAGACTCCAGTTCCGAAGTCTCATTTACCCACTGAATTGAAATGCACCCATCGCACCAATGACATTTGCGCGCGGAGCGGCTTTGTGGTATACAATAGTGATTGCGCCCCCAACAGCGTTTGTCCACAGGCAGGACCATGAGCGGATCTGACGATGATGCAGGAGAATTCACGCTGTTGCCCACCAAGCTGAACCGGCCTTGGCTGTTGGACCGGCTGCGCTGCGTCCAGGGTCACAAGCCAATGATGACCTCCGCATTGACCGGCTCCGGCAGGAGCACCTTGCTGTGCCAGTGGCTGGATAGCTGTCCCCATCCTAGCGTCTGGCTCTCGCGGGACGCGGGAGGTAATGACCTGGCCGCCTTCGTAAACCGCCTGATCGGCACCATCCAGACAGTTTTCCCGACGCCTCAGGCAAGACGCTCGGCCTCTTCAGAACACCCCATCCGCCGTTGGAGGCAAGACCACGTTTTTCTGGAACTGGTACATCGACCCGGCTTACCTGTGAATATTCGTCATCACTCTTACCCTCTCTATCGTTGCCCAACTCCTGGTGAGTTCCGCGTACAGAAGATGACCAATCTGTTGCTGCACCACGACGATAGCGAGCGGGAGTACGCCTACACCCACAGCGCCGAACGGGCGCTCCAGGTCGCTCAGGAACGCGGCTGGGCGGCGTCGGCATGAAGACTGGTTTCAAGACGGTGTTTCTGTTTCAATAGGCTACTCAGACCTGCCAGGTCTAGGATAGAAGTGTGCAGACTGGATCGGCCCTGGAGGCCGGTCCGCAACCAATACACCAATACAAGGAGGATATCATGGGATTCGACCTTTTCTGTTCAACCCTGATCGCCCTGTTGTTGGGCCTGGTGATCTGCTTTGGGGGCTACCGGTTGTTCCTGTTCCTGTTGCCCATCTGGGGGTTCTTCTTCGGCTTTGCCCTGGGCGCCCAGACCATGCAGGCGTTGTTTGGGGTTCAATTCGCGGCCACCGTAACCAGCTGGGTGGTTGGGTTCGCCGTGGGCGCCGTCTTTGCCCTGCTGGCGTATCTCTTCTACGCCATCGCCGTCGCCATACTGGCCGGCTCCATCGGCTACGCGCTGGGCGCTGGCTTCATGCACCTCATCGGCCTTAACTTCGGTCTGGTGGTATGGCTGGTCGGCATCGCGGTTGGCGTCGTCGTCATCATCGCGACGTTCTACTTCAACATCCAGAAGTACGTGATCATCGCCGCCACCGCCATCGGCGGAGCCGGGGTCATCATAGGCACGCTGATGTTCGGTGTGGGCGGGGTCGCAGTAGTGTCCAAGCTCTTTGAGAATCCGGTAAGGCTGGCGCTTCAGGGCTCGCCTATTTGGACCATCCTGTTCCTGATACTGGCCGTCGCCGGCATTGTCCTGCAGATCATACACACGCGGGACTGGGAGATGGAGCCTTACGAGAACCGGATCTAGCGCGGTGGGCAGGATGCGGCTGAGCCACAAGTAGACGAGTAGAATGGACTCTGGAGCAACTACAGACCTGGCAGGTCTAGGGCTCAGCCGCTACTGTCTGGAGGAGAGAAACGAACCGTGTTGCACAACATCATCGCCAGCAGCGGTGCCGGGGACGCCATCCTGATCTGGATCGAGTACGCCGCGCTGACCATCGAGGTCCTGGCGGTTGCGATCATCGTGGTTTCCATTCTGGTCTCCACGATACGTTATCTGTTCCAGGCCGCTCTCCACCCGGGCGTTAAGGGCCGGTACCAGAGGCTCAAGATAAGCCTGGGCAGAACGTTGCTGTTGGGCCTGGAGATATTGGTGGCGGCCGACATCGTGCGCACGGTGGCCCTGGAAGCCACCCTCCAGAGCGTCCTCGTCCTGGGTCTGCTGGTGCTCATCCGCACCTTCCTGAGCTGGGCGCTGGTGGTCGAGATCGAAGGACGCTGGCCCTGGCAGCCGGAGCGCAAGGTGGAGTGACAACCAACGCTCCGAACCTTGCCAAGGTTAACGACCTTCGCAAGGCTCGGGCATAGCAGAACAACTTTGACAAGGAGGGTTTCAAATGAGGCGTCAAGCCAGAAGGGAGCGGCGAGGGGTCGCTCAACCGAGCCAGGTCAATCGCTACCAGATGAGGCAGAAGCTCATATCCATCGGGCAGGACTCTTACATCGAAAATGAGCAGGGCCAACGGGCTTTCCATGTGGATGGCAAAGCCCTACGCATCCGAGACACACTGCTCTTCAAGGACATGCAGGGCAACGAACTGTGCCGCATCCAGGAAAAGAAGGTGCGCGTCAAAGACACAATGAACATCGAACGCGGTGGACAAGTGGTGGCCAGCGTAAAAAAGGCTCTGATCACCCCGGTGCGTGATCGGTGGACGGTCAAGGTTGGGAATGGACCGGACCTGGAGGTACAGGGCAATATCCTGGACCACGAATACCGGATTGGAGAGGGCCACCAGAAGGTGGCGGAAGTCTCCAAGAAGTGGTTCCGGGTGCGCGACACCTACGGGGTGGAGATCGCCGCCGGGCAGGACGACGTCCTGATCCTGGCCGTTGCCGTGACCATTGATATGATGGCTCACTGAGGGAGCTAAGACACTATCTCAACCTAGCGGAAAGGAAGAAACGAAATGACAAGTAAGGCCAAAAAAACTGAAACCAAGCCCAAGAAAGTGGAGACGGCCGAGGCCGTGGAGGAGTTGGCCGTGGAGACCGCCCTGGACAGCGTTCAAGATCTGGCGACAGGCGTGGAAGCGCTGGAGGCCGCGGACGAAGCAGCCCAGGTGGCTGCCATTGCCGGGGCCGCTGCCGCCAGCGATCTGACCCGCGCGGTGGACGCCACGATCGTGGCCGAGCGCGTGGATCAGTTGAGCCCGGTGGTGGCGGTGGCCGGCATTCAGGATGTGGCCGAAGGCGCCGACATGTTGGCTGCCGGCGACGACATCAAGGCTATGAGTGCCATCGTGGGGCTGATGAACGCCCAAGACTTGGAGATCGGTTTGGAGGTGGCGCGCACCGCTGGCGAGCTGTGGGCGGTGAGCGACGTGGTTGACTTGCTGGAAATGCCCGTGCTTTCGGCATTCCTGGAGCAACGGGGCGAGCTGCTGCAGGAGGTGGCTGTGGACGTCATCCTCCGTGCGGCGAGTACCCGGGCGCTCTCGCAAGCCATGGCCGAGACCGGTGAAGACGTAACCGAGCTGGGTGCTGGCGAAGTGGCAGAGGGCCTGGTGCGCATGGCTGCTTCGGGGGCGATGGCCCAGCGGAGTGAGGAGTTGGCGGCAGCCGGCGTTGGCCTGGCGGGCCAAGGGCTGGGTGAGTTGGCAGTGGCTGAGGCGGCTGCCGATGTGGCCCGCGACCTGACAGCAGAGGGCGTCGCCGAAGTAGCGGTCGGCGCTGCCGAGATGGGTGCAGCAGTCACGATGGAAGAGGTCGCCCAGACGCTTGAAGAGGAATCTGAAGGGTCCTGAAAAGGGGGGGACAAGCCGGAGCGATAGGCAAGTGTCATGAGCGCAATCCCCCCGAAATGAAAGGACCCAGGCACCATGGGCACATCAACTTCGATTCTATCCTTTCTCAAGGAGATCTATCGCATCTGGATCACCGAGAGGCCGACGCAGTTCGCAGCGGCGCTAGCCTACTCTGCCATCTTTTCCTTCTTGCCGGTGATCTATATCGCCTTCACCCTCGCCGACATCCTGGTTGATAAGCTGTCGATGGCGGAGCAGTTCTACGTCGAGATCTCCAGCCTGTTGGGGGAAGAGGGCGTCCTCGTCCTGCAGGATAGGGTGACTGCCCTTGCCGAAAGGACCACAGGCGGTACCACCCTGACCGTCCTGATCGGGGTTGTGGCCCTGCTGTTGTCGGCGTCGCTGATGTTCTCTCAGCTGCAACACATCCTCAACACCATTTGGAGAGTACCACCCCCCAGCCGGGAAGTGACCCGCGCCTACATCAGGAACCGCTTGCTGGCCTTTGCGATGGTCCTTGGAGTCAGCCTGTTACTCATTCTCGTCGCGGTCATTGACTTCCTGATCTCCGTCTTTCATTCCTATGTTGATTTCCACAGCCCCGTGCCCATCGCCAGCTTTCTCGTGTTCACGGGGCTGGCGGCCCTGTCGTTCGCCCTGCTTTATAAGGTGCTACCCAATGCCAGGGTTGCCTGGCGGGACGTATGGCTGGGTGCTGTGGTGACCGCCTTGCTGGTAACCACAGCCATCTACCTGGTGGGGCTCTTCTTGGGCGCCAGCAAGTTCAGCTCCGCTCTGGAAGCCGCCGGGACCGTGGCCGTCCTTTTGACGGCGTTCTACTTCTTGGGCCAGATCTTCGTCTTCGGGGCGGTGTTCATCCGCGTGTACGCATCGATGTATGGCTCCCATATCCTGCCCCGGGAGGACCAGCGCCCACCGAGTGACGCATCGCCCGGGGAACGTGACCACAACGAACCTTCATCTGAATCTGCAAACAAGGAGAAGGAGTGATTTCCTGCTCAGCCTCTCTTCTTGGGCCGATTCCGTCCGCTCTCTGATCCGGGCGCCCGACAAGAGAGCGCACCTGCGGTGGGGTTGGCTCGATTTCCTGGGCAGCGTGCCGTCCGTCCTCTCCCTCCGTTTCGCCCGCCTGGCCCGCCTGCCGAGGACGTAGCCCGTCGTGCGCACCAGGCCTCTCCTGAAGATAGTGCGGGACTATGAGAGGAATCGGGCCCAAGGGGTCTTGCTGGTCACCATCTTTGCGGTCGTGATGGTGCTGGAACTGGAAGGCAGGGGCCCCCAGCGGCAACATCCACTTGGGCGCCGATGCCTTCTGGTGGACCTTTAGCCCCATGGCGACGGTGGCCTATGGGGATTACTTCCCGGTGACGTTTTGGGGACGGGTCGTGGCCATGGTCCTGATGACTGTGGGCGTTGGTATCTTTGGCGTGCTGGCGAGATACCTGTCCGCCACCTTTGTCGCCGCCGACAAGGTTGAGCAAGCAGACATTGACCTGGCGAGAGATGACCTGGCCGCGGTCAAGGGTGCCCTGGCCACCACACAGGCCGAACTGGCCGCGACCAAGGCGTTGCTCGAGGAACGCGATCGGCCGCACCGGG
>JAUVRU010000152.1 GCA_030597485.1 Anaerolineae bacterium | reverse complement strand
CCTGCTTCCTATCTCTGACTCCTCTGCAAAAAGAACCGTCCCACCGCCGAGAACGCTGAGATCGCAGCCTGTCCTGGCGGAAGGCCAGGGAGAAAACCTTACTAAATCTCATCAAATCTCCGCGAACTCTGCGTGCTCTGCGGTAAAACCCCTGTTACTTCAGGTGAGCCATGAATGGCTGAGAACCTGCGGCAAATCAGCGTTGTCCGGGTTCCACGTGATGGGTGCAAACGGGGGTCGTGTTCTCAGCCGGTCCCTCAGTTGATGACCTCCAGCTCTCGTCCCACGCGGGCGAAGATATCCAGGGCGCGATTCAGGTCCTGGCCGCTGTGGGAGGCAGAAATCATGACCCGGATGCGGGCCTTGCCGATGGGCACTGTGGGATAAGCAATGGCGGTGGCGAACAGCCCCTCCTGGAACAGGCGCTGGCTGAATTCCTGCGTCAGCGTCTCCTCCTTCAGCATGATGGGCGTGATGGGGGTGGCGCTGCGACCGATGTCAAAGCCCAGGGACTGCATCTGGTCCTTGAAATCGCGGGTGTTCTGCCACAGGCGGTCCACCAGCTCTGTGCTCTCCTCCAGGATAGACACTGACGCCAGGCAGGCGGCTGTATCGGGAACGGTCATTGCGGAGGAGAAGAGAAATGGCCGGCCGCGCTGGTGCAGCCATTCCACGATGGTGCTCTTGCCGGCCACGTAGCCACCCACCACCCCGAACGCTTTGGACATGGTGCCCATTTCCACGTCCACCCGACCTTGAAGGCCAAAGTGATGCACGATGCCCCGTCCGCCGTGGCCCAGGACACCCTCGCCGTGGGCGTCGTCCACCATCATCAGACAGTCAAAGGCGTCCGCCAGGTCGGTCAGGTCGGGCAAGGGTGCGATGTCACCGTCCATGCTGAACACGCCATCGGTGACTATCAATGCTCGCTTGTATGAACTGCGGTTTTCCGCGAGCTCGGCTCGCAGGGACGCTGCATCGTTGTGAGCGTAGCGGATGGTTTTTGCCCGGCTCAACCGGCATCCGTCAATGATGCTGGCGTGGTTCAGTTCGTCGGAGAAGATGGCGTCATCCTTGCCCACCAATGCGGGGATGGTCCCCAGGTTGGCACTGAAACCGGACTGGAATAAGATAGCTGCTTCCGCTTCCTTGAACTCCGCCAGTCGTTTTTCCAGCTCCACGTGCAGCTGGAGGGTGCCGGCGATGGTGCGTACCGCCGCTGGCCCTACCCCTTGCCGGTCACACGCTTCCTTGGCCGCCTGCACCAGTCGGGGATCGTTGGCCAGTCCCAGGTAGTTGTTCGAGCAGAAGTTCAGCACTCGCCTGCCATCCACTTGTAGCCATGCCCCTTGCGGCGATTCGATGGTGCGAATGGTGGTATACAGGTTCTTCTCGCGCAGCTCCTGCAGCGCTTTGTCAATCCAGGCCAATTTGTCGGTCATGTGAGTCTCCTTTCTGGGGTTTGTGATATAATGTAGTCGATTTGGGTCAATCACGCAACCGCCTGGAATGTGGATACGCTCGATTCTTGGGGCAAAGACTTCCGAAGTTTGCTTGCACTCACCGGTTCTGTCGCCAGACTTGGTCTCAAGCCAGCCTGAATGGATGCAGGCGAACACGAAAACTTCGGAAGTCTGGATACTCGCCCCCAATCCGAACGCACCATGGAACACAGCCCGCTTGAGCAGGCTTCGAGCCTCTGCCATAATGGCCTGGTTGGCCGCAAGACAAACTACAGGAACTGGGAGGCATCCAGAGAGAACCTGATGAAAGCCCTGACAAAACCCTATGGAGAGGTGGGCCTGAAGCTGGTTACCGATGCGCCCAGCCCGGAGATTGGCCCCGATGAGGTCCTGGTGCGGGTGTTGGCAGCCTCAATCTGTGGCAGCGACCTCCATATCTATGGCAACGACCCTGTGTTCCGCGAGAGAGTCCCCGATGGTATGGTCACCGGGCACGAATTCTGTGGGGTGATAGAGACGGTGGGGTCACAAGTCACTACCCTGGCGGTGGGAGATATCGTCGCGGCCGAGAGTCACGTGGTGTGCGGTACCTGTTTCTACTGCCTGAACGGGTTGCCTCACATATGCCAGGAGGTCTCCGGAATCGGCTTCGATCGGCCGGGTGGCTTCGCCGAGTATGTCGCCATCCCGGCTGAGAATGCCTTCGTCAAGCCACCGGGTCTGTCCATAGAGGTGGCTGCCTTCATCGAGCCCTTTGGCAACGCGCTGGATACCGCCCTCTGTGTTGACCTGTTTGGCAAGACCGTGCTGGTCACCGGCTGTGGGCCCCAAGGCTTGATGTCGCTGGCCGTTGCCAAGGCCGCTGGCGCCGGCAAGGTGATCGCCACCGAGGTTCACGGGTTCCGACGGCAGCTGGCCTCCCAGGTGTTGGCCATTCACTCAGACAATCGGCGTGAGACGGAGGACCTGGTGCTGGACGCCACCCGGCCGGATGTCACCGAACGGATCTTCGAAGCCACAGACGGCTTGGGCATTGATGTCGTCTTAGAGATGTCCGGGCACCCCACGGCCATCGCCGATGCAGGGACCGTCCTCAAGAACGGCGGGGACTTCGTCGCCCTGGGGCTGCCGAGTCAGCCCGTCGAATTCGATTGGGCCAATCACCTGGTGCTCAAGGGCGCTACCTTCCACGGCATCTATGGACGTCATCTCTATGAGACATGGTTCAAGGCCTGTCACCTGCTTGAGTCGCGAGCGGTGCAGCTCGACGTGCTCATCACCCACTACCTGCCCCTGGAACGATTCGAGGAGGGTTTTGATCTGCTCAAGCGAGGACAGGCCGCCAAGGTCGTTCTCTATCCCGACTCACAGAATCTGCCCCGGTAGGAGGAGACAATGGAAGACAACATCAACATCCTGGTGGTGGATGACAGTCCCAGCTGGTGTGCCATCTATGAAGAGGCATTGAGCGAAAGCGCGTACGCTGTTCACATTGCGTCAGACATGACATCTGCACTGGATTGCCTGAACCAGCAGTTCTTCCACGTGGCGGTCGTGGACATCAGGCTGGATCCGGACGACCGGGACAACGTGGAGGGCCTTGATGTGCTGCAGCGGATTTGGGAGCTCGACGAGGGGACCGTCGCCATTGTTTCGTCCGCTCACGCGACGGCAGACATGCTGCCCAGTTTCAGGGCCTACAGCGTCTTCGATTTTGTCGCCAAGCGAGAGCTCAGCCCGGATGATCTGGCCAGGCAGTACAAGTCTGCGGCCTTCATCAAGGGCACCATCGATAAGTCGGGATCGCTGACCGAGAGCCTGGCGCGGATTGACCAGGCCGTTCTGGAGGCCAGACGCATCTCCAACAACAGAAAGTGGCTGAAATCGCCCTTCCACCTCTTCAGGGGCTTGTCCAGTCGACATATGCAAACCGATTTGGGAGGGGCCGGGCTGGTGGAGCTGAGACCATTCCTGGGCCGCTTGTGTCGCCCGCTCTTTCCCTGGCTGCACGGCAGCCGAAACGTCGTCTCCATCCTCGATGATTCCGGCAAGACGATGGCGGTTGAGGGGTATGCCTGGAGCCGGGCACTGGGGAAGCCGGTGATAGCCCGGGTGGGAAGACGCGAGCATTTTGAGGAATCGGTCAGCCAGGCACCGGTTGGCGCCAGCTGGGAGGGCGCGGAGACGGGCGAAGCCATACTGCGCCAGTCATCCCCTCATTTCGAGGGTCTGGTATGCCTGGTAACCAATAAGTCATTTGATGCCAACTTCAACCCGCCACCCCCCAGGAGGGCAGGCACGTCCAGCCATGCTTGAACAAGGCGCGCTGATACGAGTCACCCAGAAACTTATGCAGGAACTGCTGCAACCTGGCATCGAACTGGTTGACTTCTTCCAGTACGTGTTGGATCAGACATTGGGCTTGCTGGAGTTCGACGTTGGCTGGTTGCTGCTCAAGGACGGTGACTGGGTTGAGATCGTTGCTGCCGACAAGCGCCACGCCGACGACGTGGGGCGACGCTTCCTGATCAATGACTGCCTCAGCGGACAAAGCATGCTGCGCAGGGACGCCATCAACGTTCCCAATCTGGCAACCATGCCGGAGGACTTCAAACACATCTACAAATCGCCTTCTGGGCGGGCGATGCGCAGCGAGCTGGTCTTTCCCCTGCTGATCGGGGACGATCCTATTGGGGCTTTCAACATTGAAAGCGATCGCGAGGGAGCCTTTGAGGCGCGTCACCTGGAGGCGCTGAGGCTGTTGAGCGGACACGTGGCGGTAGCTGTCGCCCTGGCGCGGTCGAGACAGGAGGCGGCTGCCCTCAGCAGTGTTGGCCTCGATCTTTCCAGACAGACTGAGATGGACGCGGTGGTCCGGTCGGTTCTGGCTCACGCGCTCGCCATGGTGCAGGGTGAGTATGGGCAGGTGTTGCTGCGCGAGGGGGATCAGCTGGCCGTTCGCTACACCACGAACAGGCCGCCGGTGGATTTGAATCTGACGGTAGACGTGAACGACAGCATTTGTGGCCTGGCGCTTCAGGAATGCAAACCGATCATCGTGCCCGACGTTGCCACGCCCGACTACTTGGTGGTGAACCTGATGCCGGGCGAAACTGGGTGGAAGGGTGACCTGGTTCGTCGGGCTACCGTTCGACCTCGCTACAAGCGGGCGCTGGAGACAGACAAGTCGGGCATGCACGCCGAGTACGCGGTACCGCTGTGGTCGGGTGATGCCATCATTGGCGTGCTGAATGTCGAGACTCCCAGACTATCCGGTTTCACGTCACAGCAGCGCCAGGATCTGCTGGGGTTTGCCCAACTGAACGCTGACCGCTTTGTTGAAGGCCTGTCTTCATTGAATCCTGAACTGCTGATGGACCTCTTGCACCAGGCGCTGGCGGGTGTCGACACCACCTTTGGCCAGATCCTGCGCCCTGACGAGGATGACCTGATCATCGAGCAGACCACTGGCAGTGAGCACATTGGCACCCGCGTGGCCCTCCACAAATCGGTTACCGGCCGGACCCTGCGGGCTGAAACGCCGCACTATGTGGCCGATGTAGCCCAAGACCCGGACTACCAGCGCTATCTGGGTGAGGAGATGAAGAGCGAGCTGGCCGTGCCCCTGATCATTGGTGAGGAAACCATAGGTGTTCTCAACATTGAGAGCGCCATTCCAGCGGCATTCACATTGGATCACGCCCGCATCCTGGAGGCTTTTGCCGGCCAGGCGGCCGTGGCCATAGACCGGACCCGAAGGTTTGAGAGCCAAAAACTGGCTGAGATGGGAAGCCTGGCGGGAGATATCGTGCACCGCCTGAACAATCCGCTGGGGGCCATCGGCATGCAGATTGACCTGTTGAAGCGGAAACCATTCTACGCTGAGGCGTCCACCCGGTATCCCTATTTGGAGCGATTCGTGGAACGGGTGGAGGGCGATCTCAGCGCGGCCAAGACGACCATTCAGGAGCTGCGCTCGGCGGCGCATGGAAGGAACGCCCGGTTAGCCCCGATGCCCTTGAAGGCGGCCATCGATGAAGCGTTGCACCGGGCGGGACTGGGAGAGGACGTCCAGGTCAAGCTGTTGTTGCCGGATGAGACGCTCCGGGTCATCGCCAACGACCGGCTGGCTAACGTCTTCTGGAACCTGTTTGACAACGCCCGCAAAACAATGCCCCGCGGAGGCAGCCTGGTGGTGGCGGCAGATACGGCCGACGATGACCGCTGGGTGATCGTTCGGGTACGGGACGCAGGGCAGGGCATTGAGCCGTGGCGTCTCGATTCGATCTTCGAACCGGAAGAGGCAACGCCCGGCGACCCATATGCGCCGGCCCACGGGCTGGGCCTGTGGTGGACCCGGGCTCAGGTGGAGAGTTTCGGCGGCGACATCTCGGTGGAAAGCGAGCCCGGTGTCGGCACCTGCGTGACCCTGAGGTTACGCAGAGCGCTCGGCTGAGCGGGGGTGGGGCAGGCGGCCGAAGTCTGGAAGACTTCGGAAGCCTACGCGAGGCCTGCACGTGCACGCCTCACACGTGATAATAGACGTCCCAAGCCAGGTACTTGCTGAAGGCTTCGTCAACGGAATCTGCCACCAGCGACGGAT
>JAUVRU010000154.1 GCA_030597485.1 Anaerolineae bacterium | reverse complement strand
GATTACCGGTTTTACGAGAATCTGCATCGTCCTCTCTACATCTTCATCATAGTGGCCCTTATTGGGGTGTTCGTTGTCGGCGAGATTTCCCAGGGCGTTCAGCGCTGGATTGGCGCCAACGCCATTCAGCCATCTGAGCTGGCCAAGGTGATTCTGATCATCGGTCTGGCCAAGATCCTGTCCGATCACGATGGTGAGATGAGTCGTCTGCGGTATCTGGTGCTCTCTCTCGGCTATGTGCTACTGCCGATGTTGTTGATATCCCTTCAGCCAAACTTGAGCACTTCCCTGACGCTGGGTTTCATTTGGGTGGTTATGGTCTTGATGGGAGGAGCGCGCCTGGTGCATCTGGGGCTGCTAGCTCTGGGCGGCGTGATCGTCAGCCCCCTCGTTTGGCTCACCCTCAGGGGCTACATGCGCGATCGCATCTTGCTCTTTGTCGATCCCCAGGGTAGTCCTGATACCTTCTACAACGTACAACAGGCGCTTATCAGCATTGGTTCGGGTGGTTGGCTGGGCAAGGGTTTTGGTAGCGGTACACAGAGCCAGCTACGTTTTCTGCGTGTTCGCCACACAGATTACATCTTTTCCGTGATCGGAGAAGAACTGGGGCTCCTGGGCACAGTTGTTCTGTACGCCCTGTTCATTGTTCTTCTGTGGCGTATCCTGCGAACGGCTGCCATCGCCAAGGATCCCTTTGGTCGCCTGATCTGTGTGGGGGTGGCAGCGATTATTCTGCTTCAGACGGCAGTAAACATAGGGGTCAACCTGGGGCTGCTGCCAGTGACCGGTCTTCCGCTACCGTTTGTCAGCTACGGGGGCAGCTCGCTGTGGACCTTCTTGATTGCCTTGGGGCTGGTCCAAAGCACAGCCATGCGTCACAAGAAGCTCGATTTTGAGTAAGGGGCGGTGTGCCCTCATCACGGGCCGCGCCCTATCAGTTGTCCCCGCCGACCGGGATACTCATTGTTCACGATGCGATAGAGCCATACCGGTGCGTCAGCGCGGTTCCCGCTGGGGTTGGTGGCTATGTCGCCGGTCAGCCCCTCGACCCGAACGCTGGGAAGCGCGGCGATGACGCCTTGCCGGCTGGGTTCGCCTTCCTCTTGTATCGTGGCCTCAATGGCTTTTAGCAGGACTTGGGTGGCATCGTATGCCAGCACCGCGCGGGGACCCAGTTCGTCAAGTGGGAGTCCGGCAGCTACCTCAATATCGTGCGGAATATCTCTTCCTGCCGGCGAGGGACTGGCGAAGGTCATCCCCTCGGCTGCCGGGCCAGCCACGTCCACCAGGTGAACGCTGCCCGTGTCGGAATTTCCGTACGCTGTCCCCTGCCAGTTCAACTGGGTCAGTGCCATCAGCGCCCGGCCGGCCTGTGCCCCGTCTGCGGCCAGGATCACCACATCGGGCGGACGGACCCGGCTGAGAACGAGCCAGACTGCCCAGTCTCGATAACTGTCGTCGTCCGGCGTGTCGGGTAGGGGAACTGCCTGAGCCAGTGGCCCCAGCGCAGCCACGTAGGGAGCGACAGACTGCTCATCTCCCACCACGACGACTCGCTGCGGAGGCGCGGCGGAGATGGTTTCAGCCAGGGCCTCAGCCACGCGCCAGGTATCGGCAGCGATCAGCACCACTCCCGCCTCCGGATCAGCCAGGTCAGGTGGTATGCTCCAGGGCACAACCACCCCCAGTCCCGCTTCCCGATATGCCGGGAGCGCCGCCCGCGCCACGTGATCATCCCAGCCTGTCACCACGCCCATCACCGCCGGGTCGGCGGCGAACTCCCCGGCTTGCAGTCGTGCCTCATCTGGCTCGTTGGAGTCGTTGAGCGCGACCAGCTCTACCATGTAGCCGCCGACACCGCCGGCAGCGTTGCAGTGGGCCAGCGCCAGCTTCACACCCTGTAGCGCTTCATATCCCAACGGTCGCCCTAATCCCTCAAAGGGCGCAGCCAACCCGATCTTTATCAGGGGGCGCGTGCTGCCAGGCAGCGGAGGAGCGCAGCCGGCCAGCGCCAGCAAGCAGGCAGATAAGAGCGTAGGTGCCAGTCGAGCCGCTCTTGTGATGTGGCGACACATCTCGTGCGCCATCAGTACGCCCCAATCTCCCGCAACCGATCATCGCCAATGCCGAAGTGATGAGCAATCTCGTGACGGATGACGCGCTGCGTGAGCTGGCGGACTTGCTCTTCGCTGCGACAACGTTTCAGGATGGGCTGGCGATAGATGCTGATCTTGTCCGGCAACACCATGCCATAGTGGGACGAGCGCACAGTCTGGGGCACGCCGTGGTACAAACCCAGCAGCTGCTCAGGATGACGCACCCCGGCGACCCTCATTGTGTGCGGATCAGGCCAATCCTCAACAACCACCTCGACATTGTCCAGCTTCTGCCGGAATGCGTCTGGCAGTGCGTTTATGGCCTCTTCGACTATCCGTTCAAAGGCATCGCGGTTCATATCTGGCCTATTATATCATAGGCGGTGGAATCTGACACGGGCAGCATGTTGTTGTCTGTTTCACTTCTCCATCAGTTGGTGGAATCGTCCAGGGCTGTGTCCTGTCGGATTTCGTTGAGATAATTGTGAATCGTATAGCGGGTTACGCCCAGATAGCTGGCAATGGCTGGGATGGCCTTGCGCAGTTCAAGGGCGCCAGCTTCGTCCAGCGTCTGTACCACGCGCAGCCGGTCGGCTTTGCTCATTTGCGATACCGGCTTGCCGACAAACGCGACCGCTTTCTGAAGCATGGTCTCCAACATTTCGGGCGCATCGTCAATGAACGCGTCGTGGAAGTCGTACGCTTCGTCGGGATCAGCCAGGCTTTCCAGCACGTGGCGAAAGGCGACGAAAGGGCTGGTATCAAGATTGATCTCCACGCTGATGATGGGTGTCCCTTGTTCGTCTTTCACGAAGACCAACGAGGAACGAACCATCTTGCCGTCACGGGTACGGGTGGTGTAGTTGAATCTGTCCGCCGTCTTGTCAGAACGAACCAGGGACAAGCCTCGCGAGGTCATACACCCGCCAACCTTGCGGCCGGTCACAGATCCCATGATCCACACGATCGAGCGCTCCATGTCGTCCAGGTCGTGAATCACCACTTCGCATTGCGGGCCCACGGTGCGGCACAACGCCTCACCAACCTGTGTCAGCGTGTTGATTAGCGCTGCTTTTCTCCACGCGTTCATAAACCCTATCCCTTCCACCCGTAGGTGGCCTGTTGAGACCCCCTGACCGGGTCACCCTGCGAAGGTCTCTGTTCTGGTCGCCGATTCTCTCCAGACTACCTTTCAACAAAATGTAAAAACTTGGCCGGATATTAGTCTATATGTTGACATTATAGTGGTTTTGTGCTATAAATTCAAATCGTCGTCCCGTTCCGTTCACGCGATGTTCATTCCACCTCTTGGTAAGAGATAGCACGAAATGGAGATACTCGATATCCAGGCCGTACCGACAGAGGAAACTCGATCCTTGCGCAGTCGCACGTTTTCACCGGCATCCGACGCGCCATCATCAAAGAAGGAAGTACCTTTTGTTCTAAACGGCCGTCCAGTCACGGTTGACGTTGATCCGATTCGGAGCTTGCTTGAGGTCCTGCGTATGGTGTTGGGCCTGACCGGAACGAAGCAGGGTTGCGATTTCGAGGGTGAATGCGGGGCCTGTCCCGTTTTGGTCGATGGCGTGCCGGTGCGTTCCTGCCTGACCCCAATTGCCAAGGTCTGCGGCAGGCAGGTGCTGACCATCGAGGGGTTGGCGGAGACAGATGGTGCGGTTGAGGTGGATGGAGTACAGCTGCATCCACTCCAGGCGGCTTTCGTCGAGACTGGCGCGGTGCAATGCGGATACTGCACTCCCGGCATGATCCTCTCTGCCAAGGCGCTCCTTGACCGTGATGCCAACCCTACCAGAGAACGAATCGTGGAAGCGCTGGAGGGCAATCTCTGCCGATGCGCCGGCTACGCCCAGATTCTGGCTGCGGTCGAGCTGGCGGCCGCATGGTTGCGTGGAGAAAAAGGCCCATCGCTGCCCGTCACGGGGCACCCGGTCGTCGGAGGCGATGCCACCCGTATTGAGGCAGTGGAGAAGGTGACGGGTGAGACCCGCTACGTGGAAGACGTGACGATGCCAGGACTGCTTCACGCCGCTGTCTTTCGTTGCCCCCACTACCGTGCCCGGCTCCTGTCCCTGGACGTCTCCGGAGCCGAGAAGCTGACGGGTGTGGTGCGGGTCATCACCGCTGGCGACATTCCCGGGGAGAACGACTTCACCGAGTACAGCCAGGGCGAGCCCGTGCTGGTGCCAGTGTCCGGGGTCGCAAAAACCAGGGGGGATCCGATTGCGCTGGTTGTGGCCAGTTCCCCTCAGCAGGCCCAATCTGGCGTCGAGGCAATCGACGCCCGGTGCGAGCCGTTGGCGCACACTTTCGACGCCGCCGAATCGCTGGAAGCGGGGGCGGTCCAGATTCACGATCGGGGCAATGTGCTGAGGACCTACTCGGTGACCAGTGGACATGTCGAGTCGGCTTTTGCCGCATCCGATGTGGTCAGGGAGACAACCTATCGCACTACCTTCCTGGAGCATGCGGCACTGGAGCGAGAGACAGCGCTGGGCTACATAGATGAGAAGGGGCGGGTGACCATCGTCGCTGCCACGCACGAGCCACATTGGCAGCAAAGGTTCATCGCTCCGGTGCTGGGGCTGGATCGCGATTGCATACGGGTAATTGTGCCTCCCACCGGAGGTAGTTTTGGCGGCAAACAAGATCCCTGGCCGTTGGCAGCTACGGCTCTGGCAACGCACCTGGTTCGTCAGCCTGTGCGTCTGACCTACACCAGGCGGGAGTCCTTCCTGGCCTCGCCGAAACGGCATCCATACAGGTGCCAATACCGCGTTGGCACCACTCGAGGCGGCCGGTTGACCGGCCTTCAGGTGCGCATCATTGCCAACACAGGGGCCTACAATTCTGATGGCTGGTACGTTCCCAGTCATGGTGTTGTGTCCGGCGTGGGCCCCTATTCCTGGCAGGCTGTGGATGCCTGGGCGCAGTGTGTCTACACCAATGGGCCCAAGGCTGGCCAGATGCGTGGGTTTGGCACGCCTCAATCCACATTTGCCCTGGAATGCACTCTGGACGAGCTGGCGGAAGAGCTGAACCTTGACCCTCTCGAATTGCGGCTGAGGAACGCCCTTGATCCGGCGTCAGTTACCTTTTTGGGAACCAGCCTGGCGGAGCCGCTGGGCTACCGGGAAGTGCTGGAGGCGATCCAACCTCGCTACCGTGATCTTGAAGCCGATGTGGCCGCGTTCAACGCCCGGGCGGACGTCTACCCACAACGTAAGGGACTGGGGTTGGCGGGCATGTGGTACCGTTTTGGCAAATATGGGGCCGCGGTGGTTAAGGCCCACGCCGAGTTGGGTTTGGATGGCCACTTTATTATCTACTGCTCGGCACCGGATTACGGCCAGGGCATCGCCACAGTGATGAGCCAGCTGGCGGCCGAGACGCTGGGGGCTTCCAGAGACGTGATTGAGGTGGTGAATGCTGACACAGCGCTGACATGCGATAGCGACATGCCTGGAGCATCTCGGATGACCTACTGGTTAGGGAGTGCAGTCTGTAACGCTGCGCGTAATCTGGCTCACGAGATCCGGGCTACGGTGGCGGACATCCTCGATTGTCCCCCGCCGGACCTGATCATCGCGGACGACCGGGTAGTCTCGCGCAGCGACGGTCGGAAATCGGTCTCGTTGGCCGAGGTGGCGGCGGAGTGGGATCGTTTGGGCAAATCCAGGAGGGTGGTCGGCCTGTTCGACCTCAGGGCGTTGCTTCCCAGACGGGGCAAGTATGAGCAGACGATGCACTTTGTCGCCGGTGCCCACATAGCTGAGGTCGTGTTGAACCTGGACACAGGACAGGTTCAGGTGACGCGTGTGGTCGCTGCCCACGATGTGGGGCGAGTGATCAATCCGCGGGATGCGCGGGGACAGATCGAAGGCGCCGTGATG
>JAUVRU010000183.1 GCA_030597485.1 Anaerolineae bacterium | reverse complement strand
CGATCAAGGCGACACCGCGGCCGTCTGACCGCTGACCGCACAGACAGCCGCTTCCGGGCCTTCGCCAGCTGCAGCATTCCATCCACCTACCAGTCATACTGCGAGTATCAGCGTGCTGTGTGTCGTCTGGGGAGGGGTATGTCTCGCTGGAGGCGCCGCGGTCGGGCATCTTCTGCAACTCCCCATCGGCAACCAGCACAACGACGGACTGATTCGGCGCCGGCTATTCCGTTACTGCTCCGCAGAGGCTCCGCGACAGCGATCACGACCTGCCGATGACGCCTACGACTCACCTGCGTACGACCAGTCCCAGAACCAGTAGGCAAGCCCTTGCCACTCCCCCCAGCGTTCGAAGGCCCCTTCCACCTCGCCCCGTCCCACGGACTCGCCGCCGTACCACTCGTGCGAGACCAACTTCAGCGCCCACGAGTCCACTGGGACGAAGTCGTAGCGACCCAGCAGCATCAGCAGGTTGGCCGCCGCGTACTCGCCCACGCCCTTGATCGCCAGCAGCCGCTCACGCAGCTCAGCGGTGGGAATGTCAGCTATTTTGAGCACCTCCAGATCGAAGGCACCAGAAGCCACACAACGCGCCAGACCCAACACGTATGGCGCACGATAGCCCACCCGTGCCGACGAACGCAACGTCTCTTCATCCGTAGCGGCCAGTCGACCGGGAGCGGCAAAGGCATGACGGGCAGGGTCGGATGGCAGCGGGGCACCGAACTGGGAAACCAGCGCTTCAACCATCCGGATGGTACCCGCCCAGTTCGCGTTGGTGGTCAGAATCGTCTTGACCGTGTCCTCAAAGAGTGTGGGCGATCGAAGTATGCGTCCCTGCGCTCGTTCTTCGACGTAGGCCAGCTTGGGCTCCTGGCGCGCCAGGGCGTAGAAGGAAGACAAGTCCTGGCCCAGCCCTAACATCCACTCCACCTTGTGCACGACTTCTTCGTGTTCAGCCTTGCTCAGATGGCCGTCCACCTCAACGCTTACGCCGCCGGGTGCCTCCCGGATAAGCATCTCCGACACGCGATCCGAATCCAGGCAAACAACGTACGTGAGGCCGTCGGAGGGAGCGTCTGTGTCGAAGGGGGCCAGCCTTGCCCAGCCGTGCGATCGCACGACGGCAGGCAAGGAGAAAGGCGAGCGAGCAGCCAGGGTCAATCTCATCGCAGCACCTCCATCTTACTCCTTCCCAGGTGTGGATGTGTCAGCTTGGGGCTGAATATGTGTCCGACTGACCTTCTGCTGGAAGGCCCTTGTGGAGATCATCCACCAGCCGATACCGAGTCCGCACCTCGCGCCTATCTCCTGCCTCCGCGATCACCCGGACAACGTGTTATCTCGAAGGGTATTATACCAGCACTCAGCTGAGTGGCGAAGTACATTGGCCGTGCAGGGCCCGACAGAACAGCCTCGTGGCACTGTGAGCACATCCCAAGCGACTGCTCCGGCATCAACTATACGCTGCTGCACGCACTTGACAACACCGCCGCACTCGTGATACTCTGTCAGCCATCGCTCTGTTTCTCAGGGCAACGCGCTATCCTGTTGATAAAGCCTTGCCGTATGACAACCGACCCTCGAGACCATATCTTCGATGCCGTCGGAAGCGGCTTGGCTTTGTACTTTGGTCCACCGATGCCCATCGTCAAGAAGGAGATCGCGAGTCATAGATATCCCATGACAGTCGGAGGTGATAACGTTTGATGACGAGTGACGCGACCCCTGTGATTGAAACCCGATGGTATTCTCGTACGGCACTGTCGGACGGTGAGGAACCGGCTCATGAATGACGCATATTCATTGCCGAGGTTGATCAGGCTGGCCTTTTGGATTGGGCTGATCCTGGCGATTGCCGCAGCAGGCCCCGCACCTCGTGGCTCAGCCCAACCAGACGAGGCGGAGCCGCCCTTTGTCCTGCCGTTTGCCGAACCGCCGGGACCAGATACGTGGCTTCTGGCTCAGCCATACGGCAACACTGTAGGCGCCTACCGGTGGCGCAACACCCTCTACAGCGCCAGCGGGGGCATCCACTTTGGCGTGGATTTCAGCGCGCCGTGCGGTACCGAATTGATGGCGATGGCTGATGGGATAGTCTTTGCCGTCGACAACCTCAGATTCGGCTCGGAACCACACAATCTGATGATCGACCACCCAGACCTGGGTTATGCGTCTTTCTACGGACACTTGCTAGAGCCACCTCAGCTTGAGCTCGGCCAGCGCGTCGAGGTAGGTGAGATCGTCGCCCTCAGCGGCGATCCAGCTGAGACCTG
Source organism: Anaerolineae bacterium (assembly GCA_030597485.1). Lineage (GTDB taxonomy): Bacteria > Chloroflexota > Anaerolineae > 4572-78 > NAK82 > JAUVRU01. The sequence continues at coordinate 3,221 of JAUVRU010000183.1, read as the reverse complement.
CTATGGCCGGCCACACCTTCACATGGAGATCCGCGACCTACGTCACGTGCGCAAATACAACCCGGCGGTTCTGATCAAGGCTGATTGGGACAATCTGGCCCTCATCGGTCCCTTCAATCAGGCCTTTGAGCGAGATCTGGACAATCCTCGGCTATGGCAGCACCTGGACGACCAGCCAGAAACCGTAATCGGCGGCCCTCTGCTCAACGACTTCGCCAACCCCTGGCCGCCAGACTGGAGCGGACGCTAGTGGACGCACCTATTCGGCATCACGCGACCTGGCTCTGCGTTCTGCTGTTCGCTGCGGTAGCCACCAGCTGCAACCCCCACACCGAATCTGCGAAGATCAGCCCCGACGATTCACTGTCACCCAACAGCCCGAATGGCTTGGTGATCCGAGCACCCCAAATGCTGCGAGACAGCGACGGGCCCCCCGCAACGCCGGTGCCGACCCGGCGGGTCCCCACACCGGACCTGACCACCGCCACCAGCGTGCCGCCCCCGCCACCGAGCCAGACTGTAGCCGTCGTGACCATCCACGGAGACAGGCCTTCATCTTCTGCGAGTAACGACCCCTCGTTGGCAACGAAAATCCCAATGCCCAGACCCTCACCATCTCCAACGTCCACCCTGTCGCCAACACCGGCGCCTGCTTTGCGCGGGATCACGACAGGTGGGTGCAGCACGCAGATATCCTGGTCGGCCGACTCAAGACAGATACTGTTCATCGATAAGCCGACGTCAGGTGATCCTGTGGGCATCTGGGGAGTGGACGTGACGAAACCCGCCGCCGAGGCCGAACTGGTCACTGAGCGTATCGCATTCTACACGGCCGACATGGCCTATCTAGTCGACTTGGACGCGGATACCACGACCATCGAGCGCGTGGCTGACCCCTCGACAGGGCAAGATGGGACGCGGTGGACCGTTCCGGCAGGCGGCCGCCCCATCTCAATCTCGCCGGGCCGCAAGCGCATCGCCTGGCAGGTGAGCGACGAGAATCTCTCCTTCGACCGCCGCACCACCCAGGTGTGGGTGGCCAGCCTGGACGGCGGCGACCCCCGCGGAGTCACTACACTGACGCGAGGGGGTCTTGGTGGCTGGATTTCTGACGACACGCTGCTTGTGAGTGGGCGGGATTCGATTGAGTCTCAAGAGCAGGTACTGTATGCCCTTTCGGTGGCGGGGGATCGCGTCACCGAGCTGGCCCGGGCCGAGCGGCTCCGCAGCGGACTCTTGTCCCCGGATGGTGCCTGGCTGGTCTACTCAGTAACCCTGAACCAAGATCCAACGCAGAACGGTCTGTGGCTAGTGCGGACCGATGGCACCAACCAACGTCGATTGGATCGAAGACTTTTTGGTAGCTACCGATGGCGAGACAGTAATCGATTGCTCATCGTGCCGTTCCAACCGGGGGCAGAATTCCACGAGCTCTGGGAACTGGATGTGGAGACGAACGAAGCACGTCGCCTTACAAACACAGAGGTCACCCCTTTCAAGATCGCCAACGGTGACTGGACAGTCTCACCTGATGGCAAGCACATGGCATTCGTGGAAAGCCGGGATGATAACATCTGGCTGTTAACGCTGCCAGATTGGGAGAAACACGCTCCGTGAATTGGAGAATATCCCGCGCGCAGGCTCTTCTTCTCATGTTCTTGAGTCTTGCCCTAATCTGGACCTACTCGCTCCTGTTGGGGAGCACACGATACGGCGGTCTGGAGGGGCTGCTACTGCGGGTGCGCACGGAAATCGCCGGCTATCGTCCCCACCCACAGTTTGTCCCCACGCCGCTGCCAACGTCGACCGAGACACTGTTGGCTACCGCGACCGAACACCCGCCAGCCGCGCTCACCCCATCACCCCCCCGTGCCCTGCCATCTCCAGTATCATCCCCGGCTGCATCACCGGCAACGGCACCCTCCTCTATCCCATCGCCCTCCGTTGCCCATCACACTGCACAGACAGCCGTCGAACTGACCGGCCTCACCCATATGTGGCAGAAGTGGAACAACTGTGGCCCGGCAACACTGGCCATGAACTTGAGCTACTTTGGCCATCTGATGGATCAGGCTGAGGTTGCTGCCAGTCTCAAGGGTAACCAGGACGACAAGAACGTCAGTCCGGAGGAGATGGCTGATTTCGCCCGTGCCCAGGGCTTGAATGCCCTGGTGCGTGTCAACGGAGATTTCGATCGTCTCCGGCTGCTGCTAAGCAACGGGATCCCGGTGATAATCGAGACGTGGCACGAACCGGAACCTGGGGATGGCATGGGACACTATCGACTGTTGACCGGCTATGATAACCCAAGCCAGCATTGGATCATCTTCGACTCGTTCGATAGCACCGGTGTGGATCCCAATCAACCTTATCGGGGCATCCGCCTATCCTACGACGAAGTCGATGAGCTGTGGGCCGTATTCAATCGCACCTACATCGCGATCTACTCTGACGACCTGACACGGGTCGTGCTCAGTATACTGGCTGAGGAGTCAGATGATGCAATTATGTGGCAACGGGCATTACAACACGCTCAGATAGAGGTGGAGCAGCGACCCGATAGCGCCATCGTCTGGTTCAACCTGGGCACCGATTTGGTCGCCCTGGACCAGTTTGAGCAGGCTGCGGCAGCCTACGATCGGGCCAGGGTAATCGGCCTGCCGTGGCGCATGATGTGGTACCAGTTCGGCGCTTTCAGGTCCTACTACGAGACCGGTCGCTACGAGGAATTGATCAGCCTGGCTGATGCTACCATTGCGACGGCAGACAACATTGAGGAAATCTACTATTGGAGGGGGCTTGGCTTGGCGGCGCGGGGCGACATTGCAAGGGCACGTCAAGCCTGGCAGAAGGCCATCGAACTGAACCCCAGTTACGCTGAGGCTGCTGCAGCTCTGGCTGCGTTTGAACAGCCGCCAGGTGAGGACACACAACCAGAATCGATGCTCGACATGGTTGAAGGATGAACTGTGCCATCTGAGGCTTTCGAGCGCCAGCGTCACATCATCCGCAACACTCTGATGGTAGCAGCTTGCTTTGTTCTGGCAGCGGGAGCAGGCCTGGCGCGCAACATAGTCGTCGCCCGCCAGTTTGGAATCGGCGCCGAACTGGACGCATTTTATGCCGCCTTCAAGCTGCCTGATTTCCTGTTCACCGTAGTAGCTGGCGGCGCGCTGGCGACGGCTTTCATTCCCGTCTTCGCTACCTTTCTGTCCAGCGAT
>JAUVRU010000138.1 GCA_030597485.1 Anaerolineae bacterium | reverse complement strand
CGGCAGGGCCACGGCTACGATGCCGGCGGTGAGGAAGCTGGCCAGCGCGACACAGATAAACAGGAGCAAATATGACCGAGCAGCCAGCAGTCCACCAATCGCCGGACCGATGGTGACGGCCAGATTGAGCGCTACCCGCAGAATGCCAAATCCCTGGGAGCGCTTCTCCTCCGGCAACAGGTCGGCCACCATCGCCTGCTGCGCCGGTCCGCCGGCCTCGGCAAACAGGCCCACGAACAATGCCACCGCGAAGAAGATGTCAAACGAATCCACCACTCCCATAACCAGACTGCTCAGCGCGCTGACGATGAGGCCGGCAATCAGCATCACCTTTCGGCCCATCCGGTCTGTCAACGCGCCACCCAGCGTGCTGCCCACGAGGCCGGCAGCCGAGAACAGGCCGAAGAGCAGGCCGACTTCTGTCATGCCCACGCCGAATTTCCGGGTGATGTAGAGGGTGAAGAAGGGGTACAGCAGCGCCCCCCCGAGGCGGTCTATGAAGGTGGCCAGGACGAGTGTCCAGAACTGGTTGGGATACTCGTCATAAATGTGGCGAAGCTGATCCACCTGTCTGCTCAGAAACATAGGTAGCAGGCTGTCCTGTCAGTCCTCTTGTGTTTTCTCGACGAATCCCAATGCCAGTGAGTTGATGCAATAGCGAAGCCCGGTCGGCGGGGGGCCGTCGTCAAACACGTGGCCAAGATGGGCGTCGCACCGGCTGCACATCACCTCGATCCGTCTCGTGCCGTGGCTGGTATCCGTGGCCGTAGCGATGTCCTGTTCCGAGATTGGTGCCCAGAAGCTGGGCCAGCCTGAGCCAGAATCGAACTTCGTGTCCGAGCTGAATAGTCCACTGCCGCAGCACACGCATTTGTATGCGCCTTCTCTTTTGAAATCGTAGTACTCGCCGGAGAACGGTGCTTCGGTTCCTTCTCTTCGGGTGATGGCATATTGTTCCGGTGTGAGCATCTGCCGCCATTCTGCGTCACTCTTGATTACCTTCCGCGTCATTGGTATTCCCTCCATACCGTATCGTGAGCGTCCACTTTCAATCAACCAAGGCTCGATTGACTGGCCGACACCTGCTGTGCCTGAGCACGCGGGCCTATGGGGGAGATTATACCATTCAGCGCACAATTCCAGGAAAAGGCAGTCTTGCTCCAATACCGCGCCCAGCGGCTCATAATCCGAATCTGGTTCGGATATCAGATGGTGCAACTCTACATAGCATCACACCGCGTTGTGCCGTCTCTGCGTAAGATTCTCGTGGCCGGGAGCGTCCAGGATGTTAGGGGCTATCCCTCGTGATTTCTGCTCTTGGCATACGTAGGCAGGGGTGGTATGCTCAGTACAGGTTTTTTGTGAGGGTTGGGCCGTTCCTGTTGGCCGGCATTGGGCGAAAAACGCGCCAGCCGGACACGTTGTCAAGTTGTGGAGTGGAAGATTGGGACCGGCGGGTGAGCCGTCGGATTGACAACCGTTGCAGTGGTGTGAATGGTATTTGGTGAGTGTGGGCACAGAGCAGATTGCATATCACGGAGCGGAGGAAAGAATGAGTGGACAAGAATACAAATCAATCCCGATAAGATCCTGGGAGATCACGCCGGAGCATGTGTATCGCTCCCGGCGGCAATTCCTGCGGCTGATGGGTGTGGTTGGAGCAGGGACGTTACTGGCAGCGTGCGGTGTTCAGACAGGGCAACCGAAACAGGCTGCCAGCCCGACGGGCGTTTCGCCTGACCCGAGTGCCACGGTGGTGCCCGAGCTGCACACAGTGGGTACACCTACCGCGACTGCCGTCGCCACGCCTACCCCAGTCGCCAGCGCCACGCCGGCTGGGAGCGCAGCCGGGTTCGAAGAACTGAGGACTGAGTTGACCTCGTATGAGGCCATCACCAGCTACAATAATTACTACGAATTCACCACCAACAAGGAGCGGGTGGCAAGACTGGCGGAGGGATTCAAGACCTCACCTTGGGAAGTGGAGGTAGGTGGCCTGGTGCATCGGCCAAAGACGTTCGGGCTGGAGGACATATTGGGCAAGTTCACCCAGGAAGAACGGATCTACCGCATGCGCTGTGTTGAGGGATGGTCAATGGTCATTCCGTGGGGGGGCGTCCCCTTGTCTCGGCTGCTTGAGCAGGTAGAGCCGATGAGCACGGCGAAGTTTGTGCGCTTTGAGACTGTCTACGCGCCGGAGCAAATGCCTGGATTGAAGAGCCGCTCCTACTCGTGGCCGTACCAGGAGGGGCTTCGGATGGATGAGGCGATGCACGAGTTGACCATCCTGGCGACTGGTCTCTACGGCGAGGAGTTGTTGCCACAGAATGGTGCTCCCGTGCGCCTGGTGGTACCGTGGAAGTACGGCTTCAAGAGTATCAAGTCAATTGTCAAAATCGAACTGGTGGACTATCAGCCAGAGACGCTGTGGTCAACCGCGGCACCCAACGAGTATGGCTTCTATTCCAACGTCAACCCCAATGTGCCCCATCCCCGGTGGTCGCAATCCACGGAACGTCGCATTGGTGAGACAGACCGCATCCCAACGCTGATGTTCAACGGCTACGCGGAAGAGGTTGCGCACCTCTATGAGGGCATGGACCTGACCCGAGACTACTGACGATGAGCTTCAAGTTCACCAGGCTTCAGATCGCGGTTCACATTGGCTCACTGATTCCGCTGGTGTGGCTGATTGTCAGCTACTTCACCGGTCGGTTGACGTTCAACCCGATTCAGGCTGCCACTCAGCGCACCGGGCAGTATGCCATCATCCTGTTGATGCTGGCGCTTGCCTGCACGCCAGCCACCACGGTCCTCGGATACTCGCGAGTGCTGACACTGCGGCGACCGCTGGGACTCTATGCTTTTGGTTACGCGCTCATTCACTTCACCATCTTCGTTGCCCTGGATTATGGGTTCAGCTGGGCACTGATTCTGCAGACGATAGTCGAGAAGCGGTTCGTGATTGTGGGCTTGACCGCGTTCGCCATGCTTCTTCCCCTTGCGCTTACCTCGTCCCGGTGGTGGATGATTCGACTGGGCAGAGCGTGGAAGACACTTCATCGGCTGGTGTATCTGGCGGCCTTGCTGGCAGTGCTGCATTATGGCTGGGCCGCCAAAGGGGATTTCTTTTCACTTCGGGGAGATGTGTGGAAGCCACTGGTCTACGGTACAGTGGTGATACTGTTACTTCTCCTGCGCCTTCCCGCGGTTCGCAAGTGGGTTGTCAACACCAGGGAGCGAGGCCTCGCCCGCCACTGATGCCCCTTGAGCACAGGTATCTGCACGTGGACGAGGCATCGTGAGGAGACTGCGTCCCGCTTTCTCAACACTTCCCCTAGTCCCGGGGTTGTGTGGTATAATGAAGTGCCGAAGCTCATGTTAGGGATAAGGAGGTCTCTTGTGAAAGAGGTAAAGCGTCCTTCAGTGATGATGGTTCCATTTGCCTATCCTGACTATCCGCCGGAAGACATCAATCGCCAGATTGACCTTTCAGAACAGGCACTGGCGGAGGCGGGGCTGACCGTCATCCGCGCTCCGGCGGTTATCACCGAGGATGATGTGCCTGGGGCCTTGAAAGCGCTGCACCGGTCGGAATACGACTTGATCGTTGCGCTGGTGGTGAGCTGGGTCGAGGCGCCTTTGTTCGTGGCCGCGCTGCGTCCATTCTTCTCCCGGCCTATCCTCCTGTGGAGCCACACGATCTATACAGAGAATGGTGTGGGATTGACACTCGGTGCCCTGCCGGCCGCCGGTGTGCTGCGTGAGACCCTGGAAGAGATGGAAGCCAGGTTCAGCTTTGTGTACGGCATGCCAGGAGAGCCAGGACTGATGGCGCCTATCGTCTCTTTCGCCCGTTCGGCGGCGGTGGTGCGGGCACTTTCGGTGTCCCGGATCGGCCTGTTGGGCTATGCTTCAATGGGCATGTACACAGGGACCATCGACCACACGCAGCTGCGCCATCAGGTTGGACCAGAGATCCATCACCTGGGCCAATACGAAATCGTAGCACGTTTCGATGGCATAGGCGATGCCGAGGTTGAGGGTCTGATGGCCCGAGCTGAGGCGTGGGATTTGGGAGATCAGGTCTCTCCGGATGATCTGCGCAAGGCCTTCCGCATGTATGCTGCCATCAAAGCTCTGGCAGGTGAACATGGTTGGGATGCACTCACCGTCAAATGCCAGTATGAGCTGTCACGCACCTTCGGCCTGGCGCCGTGCCTGCCGCTGTCGATCTTGGGAGACGAGCTGGTCTCCAGTTGTGAAGGTGATCTGCCCCTGGTAGTGTCCCAGCTCATGTTGCACTATCTGACTGGTCAGCCAACCAGCTACGGTGATGTGCACGCTGTGGATGGCTCACGGATACTCTGGGGAGCGTGCGGCTTCGCACCGCTCAGCTATGCTGCCGAAAAGCCAGTAGTCAGCAAGCATACCGCTCTGTACGAAGGGTTGCTGAACAGCTCTCCTTACAAGACGGGGAAGGTGACGCTGGCTCGCCTGGGAGCACGCAAGGGCGGCTTCAAGATGCACATTGCCACCGGCACAGGGGAGTTGCCACCCCCATTCCACGAGGTCGGGTGCCCCACCTATCCCTTCGTGAACGTGGCGATGGATGGCGACGCCGATGCCTTTATGCAACATCTGTGCAGCCAGCACTACGGCATTGCCTACGGTGACGTCAGGGCAGAACTGGAAACGGTGTGCCGTCTCCTGGACATCGAGGCGATTGTCACCTGATGGCGTTCGGCCCACTGCTCCGCCAGGGGGCTGGGCCGTCCGCAGTCACGGCACCGGTGGAGATCTGTTTGTCGCTGGTAGCGCGCGGTGTCCAGGACCTGACCGGTCTTCGCTTGAATCCTTCGGCCAATGCCCTGACACTGCCTTCCGCACTGCGTTTAGGAAGGCCGAATGGTCCTGTTGGTCAGGAGGTCAATGATTCCTGGTGACCGAACATGGGCGCCAGGCGTTCGTATAACTCCAGGTACCGGTCGTATCCTTGACGGTACACGCCGCCCCGGTCTGGTTCTGGCTCTATGGTCGCTCCCATGCGCACCATGTGTTCCGCTCCCTCTTCCAGGCTGGCGTAGGCGCCGGTGGCCACGGCCGCTATGAGCGCTGCTCCCAGGCAGGCAGTTTCCTCACACTCGACCGGCGTGACCGGCTTCTGCAGGATGTCTGCCTTCATACGCAGCCAGAGCGGGCTGCGGGCTCCGCCGCCCATACATCGGATCTCAGTGACGCTGACGCCCAACTCCTCCGCGACAGTCAGGTTCTTCTTGAGCATATAGCCGACCGATTCCATGATAGCCCGCACGAAGTGGCCCCTGGTATGCTTCAGGGTGGCACCATAGAACACTGCCCTGGCAGCAGGGTCAAACTCGGGGCAGGCAGCGCCTTCCAGATGGGGCAGGACGGTCATGCCATCGCATCCTCTGGGTACCCCTTCTGCCATTCGGGTCATCAGATCATATTCGTCGAAGCCACTATCACGGGCTACCTGGGTCTCCAGATGGAAGAAGTTGTCCCGGAACCATTTCAATGCCATGCCGGCCGTCTGGCCCCACGGCAGCAGGCAATAGGTGTCCTTGCGGGCGTGATAGCGACAGGGCACCCGCCGCGCCGGGTCGAAGAGTGGTTTGTCCAGCGTGGCCAGAATCGCCAGGGCTCCGCCAGTTGTTTCGGTGACGATACCTGGCCTGAAATTCCCGGCGCCGATGGCTCCAACTGCCTGGTCCATTGCCCCGGTGACTGCCAGTGTGCTGCCGGACAGCCCGGTGGCCTCCGCTGCCTCCGGACACAGCGGTCCCACGATCTCGCCCGGGTCCATCAGCTCGCCCAGATTGCTTGGCGTCACACCGACAAAACCCAGCATCGGCTGCCACCAACGCTTGTTCCTGATGTCCAACAGGAGGGAGGAGGTTTGCAGTCCGCACTCGGTGACGAAGCGGCCTGTCAGCCGGTGGAGCAGGTAGTCTTCCAGCAGCAGAAACATTGCCGTGCGGGCGAAGACATGTGGCTCATTGTTTCTGATCCACAGTATCTTGCAGGCGGGCCAGCCCGGCACGACCTCGGGCTGGCCCGTCGTGTGATACACCGTTTCAATGTCGAACTGGCTGTTGATTGCCCGGGCCTGGTCAGCTGCCCGATTGTCGAGCCAGACGATTGCTTTGCGAGTGGGAGCGCCATCACTGTCCACCGGGATCAAGGTTTCGCCCTGGCTGGAGATGCACAGGCCCGGGATCCTTG
>JAUVRU010000494.1 GCA_030597485.1 Anaerolineae bacterium | reverse complement strand
GTTCCGGCCGTTACCGACATACTGCGCTCACCTCTTGCCCAGCGGATTGGGCCCGATACCCTGGATCTCAGCGGTCATCTCGGCGGTGGCATACGCGAACTGTCCTCCCATGGCGGCGGACAGGTTGATCATCTGGATGCGTCTGCCATTCAGGCCGGTCTCTTCCAGCAGATGCTGCACGTACTCAACACGTTGTCGGGCGCGAAGATTACCTTCCAGGTAATGACATTCTCCCGGCATTCAACCGGCTACCAGGATACCGTCAGCACCGTCCTCAAAGGCCCGCAGGGCATACAGCGCGTCAAATTTGCCCGTGCAAGGCAACTCGACCACCTTGATGGATGCCGGGTACTCCAGGCGCAGACTGCCAGCCAGGTCAGCGGCCGCGTAGGCACAGTGACGGCAACAAAAGGCTACGATGTTGGGTTCGAAGCTGTTTTCGGACATGGTTGGCATCACTCCTGACAGGCGCGCTCCGGCGCGAATAAGGCAGTCAGTTTGGGCAGCATTTGAGCGTCTGTATAGTGCATCAACTCGATAGCCTTGGCTGGACAGGCGGCGGCACACGAACCGCAGCCGTGGCATACAGCAGCCTCGATCTGCACAGCTCCCAAGATGTCCCCCACCCCTGTCAAATTGGCCACCATATGGGGTGCACTGTACGGGCAGGTCCGCACGCAGGTCAGGCAGCCCACGCAGAGGCTCTCATCTACCACTGCGACACGTCCGCCAGAGCTGATGGTATCCTGTGCCAGCAATGTGGCCGCCCGGGCGGCCGCGGCCTGGGCCTCGACAATGGCTTCATCCAGCAGCTTGGGATAGCTGGCCATTCCGGCCATGAAGAAACCATCCGACGAGAAATCCACCGGACGCAACTTGACGTGCGCCTCCATAAAGAACCCGTCCATATCCTGTTGCACCTTGAGCCGGCTGCAGAGCTCGTGTGCTCCGGGAGACGGCACCACTGGGGTACTCAGGACGAGCAGGTCAGGCCGCAACAACATCTCGGTGCCGAGGATCTCCTCCCAGACCTGGATACTGATACCATCGTCGGCGCACGTCACCTGTGGCTTGCGGTCGAAATCGTAGTGGACAAACCGCACTCCCATCCGTCGCGCTTCAGTGTACAGTCGCTCCTTGAAGCCATAGGTGCGGATATCCCGGTAGATGATGGTGATCTCGGCTGCCGGGTTGAGGCGCTTGAGCATCAACGCGTTCTTGAGCGCCGTGGTACAGCAGATGCGACTGCAGTATTGCTCCGCGGGTCCGACGCACTGGATCATAGCCACGGAATCAGGCAGCCTGCCTGGTTCGCCGTCCCCCGTATCGGTCAGTTGCCGGCCGTCCGCCAGCAGCGCCTCGAATTCTTGTTGGGTCAGAATGCGAGGATCACTCCCGTAGCCATATTCGTCTCCCCGGTAAACCTCGCCGCCGGTGGCGAGTATGACGGTTCCATGCCGGATCTCCTGTCGGTCATTCCCATTGCTGTTTCGCTGACAGAGCGAGGTGAAATTGCCCACGAAACCGTCTGTCTTCATCACCTCCGTTTCCAGGTGAACGGTGATGAGCGGATGGGTCTGCACTTGCTCTACCACGTCGCTCAGGTATTGCTGTGGAGTCCTGTAGCCCGTTCCCTCGTTCTGAGGCAGGCTATGACCGGGTCCGGCCTCCTCCAACGCGAAGTGCAGATGATGCAGATTACCTCCAAGTGTGTCACTTCGCTCCACCAAATGAACCGGAAACCCCTGTTCGGCCAAAGAGAGGGCAGCCGTCATCCCGGCCGCCCCACCACCAACAACCAAGGCTGTCTTCTCGGTGGGCACGGGGGTGGTGTACAGAGGCTGGAGACGAGAGACGCGCGCCACTGCCATCCGCACCAGGTCCCTGGCCTTGTCTGTCGCTGTCTCCCAATCGTCCGAGTGCACCCAGGAGCACTGATTGCGTATGTTGGCCATGTCAAACAGGTAGGGGTTCAGTCCGGCAGCCCGGATAGAGCTCTGGAATAGCGATTCGTGGGTCAGCGGCGTGCAAGAAGCCACCACCACACGGTTTGCTCCCAGTTCCTTGACCTTCTCCGTGATGTGAACAATGCTGTCCTGGGAACACGTGTACAGGTTGTTCTCGGCGTGGATGACGTGTGGCAGGGTACCCGCGTATTCCGACACTGCCGGCACGTCCAGATATCCGCCGATGTTCTTGCCACAATGACACACAAACACCGCAATTCGGGGATCTTCCTCGCTCACGTCTCGTTCCGGCGGATACTCGATCTCCTGGATCAGCGTGCCCCGTCCTGGCGCCAGCAACTCACCGGCGGCAGCGGCTGCCCCGCTGGCCTCGACCACTGACTCTGGTATGTCTTTAGGCTCGCGGAAGGGACCCACGGCATAGATGCCAGGTCGGCTGGTCTGCAGCGGGTCGAACTGGACTGTGTGACAGAATCCGTATTCATCCAGCTCAACCCCCAGCCGCTGTCCCAGTTGGCGCACGCTCTCCGAGATCTCCATGCCAACGGAGAGCACCACCATATCGAATTCCTCCTGCCGAATCTGCAGGCCGGAAAATGGTGCTGGGGCTGAATCGTCCGTGTCAGAGGGTGTCCGCTCCCCGTAATGAAGGACCAGATTATGTGATACCGGATCCTCCTTGATCGATGAGATGCGACATCGAATGTACTCGATTCCATATTTCTCGCGCGCCCGGCGATAGTACGCTTCGTATCCTTTGCTGAAGGCACGCATGTCCATCATAAAGATGCGCACCTCAGTATCGTGCTGGTGTTCGATGGCCATGATGGCCTCTTTGGTGGCATACATGCAGCACACGGATGAACAATAGTCGTGCGACTGATCGCGAGAGCCGACACATTGCAGAAAGGCGATCTTC
>JAUVRU010000126.1 GCA_030597485.1 Anaerolineae bacterium | reverse complement strand
GGCCAGGGAGAAAATGCTGGCCATCAAACGCCTCTTCGATCCCAACAACATTCTGAATCCGGGCAAGGTGTTCGCGGAAACTGAAAGGGAACCCGGAGTATGCCCTGAAGAATCGGGTTATCGTTCAGCCGTTTCCTGAATAGAACGCAGATGATGCAGATGCACGCCGATTCTCGCAGGCTTTTGTTGTCTATCTGCATCAAATCCGCGAAATCAGTGTTCTATTGCTTGGGAACTGAACGCCTACAGAATCGGTATCTTGGCCGCGTTCGTTAGCACCTCGACCCGTTCTTCGCGGACCACCACCATGTCTTCGGTGCGCACGCCCCCCCAGCCGGCCAGATAGATTCCAGGCTCTACCGTGACCACCGACCCGGCGGGCAGTGGATCGGAGTAGGTGACGCTCAACCTGGGATCCTCGTGAATGGCCAGCCCCACGCCGTGGCCCAACCCGTGGCCGAAATGCTCTCCATAGCCGGCCGCGGCGATGACCTCCCGCGCCAGCCTATCGCCCTCCATCCCGGTGATGCCCGCCTTGATTCCCGATTCCGCCGCCTGCTGGGCTTTGAGCACCAAGTTCCAAAGCTCCAGATATCGATCATCTGAAGGCCGTCCCAGGCAGACTGTACGGGTCGCGTCCGAACAGTAGCCTTCCACCACGCATCCCAGGTCCAACACCACCGGCTCGCCCGCCTGGATCACCCGGTCGCCGGAGCGGGCGTGAGGCAGGGCCCCGTTAGGCCCGGAAGCCACGATCACCTCAAACGCAACCGCCGAGGCACCACGGCTCCGCATCGCGCTCTCCAGCTCCCAGGCAACCTGCCTCTCCGTCATCCCTGGGCGCATCCACCCATAGATGTGGTCCAATGCCTGGTCGGCCAATGCCACAGATTGCCTGATGGCCCGAAGTTCACTCGGGTTCTTGGAAAGGCGTAATGTCTCTACCAGATTGGTGGTCTCGACCAGCGTTGCGTGCCTGTCCAGCACTGACTGCCAGCGGCGCCACTGGTCCACCGGCACCTGGGCCGCCTCGAATCCTATGGTCTGCCCCCCCAGTTCCAACTCGCGCAGCACATCGGGGATTTTGCCGTCGAAATCGGGGCTAACTTCAAACAACTCCCAGTCTGGGCACTCGACGCCGGCCTGCTCATAATACCGGAAGTCGGTGGCAATGGCTTGCCGATGGGCGGTGATGATCAGCACTCCTGCCGAGCCGGTGAATCCTGACAGATACCGGCGGTTCTCAGGGGACGTGATAAGCACACCGGCCACCCTCTTCTCGGCCATCAACTGGCGTAAGCGGCTCAGTCTCATATTAGCTGCTGCCTCCAGCCAGGAAAACGGTAGTCAGTGCCTGTCGGTTGCTCTCCATCAGTCGCAGAAACAGTGAGCACGAACCCAGCGGCAGGTATTCAGCTGGTCAGAAACAGCACGCAGATCGCGCGGATTTCCGCCCTAGTGGTGAACCAGTTGCTGACCGCTGACTGCTATCCGCTGACGGCTGACTGCTGCTGGCTGACTGCTATCCGCTGGCCGCTGATGGCTGCCCGCTCTCTGCCGGCTGCTGCCCGCTCACACCGTCACCCGCTTCAGGCAATTGGTCCAAAGCGACCTGTTCCCCGCATTGCGAGCATAACGCCCACTTTTTGTTGTTGACCACCAGCAGCCCCCCACAGGCCGGGCACGGTTGTGGCAATGGTCGTTTCCAGCTGATGAACTGGCAAGTGGGATAGTTGGAACAACCATAGAACAAACGCTTCTTGCGAGTACGTCGCTCCACCAGGTCACCGTCACACTGGGGACAGGCCACGCCGATCATCTCCAGGCAGGGCTTGGTGTTACGGCAGGTGGGGTAGTTGGAACAGGCGATGAACTTGCCGAACCGTCCCCACTTGATAATCATATCGTGGCCACACAGCTCACACTTCTCGCCAGTTGGCTGATCGGCCACCATCACCTTTTCCATCGTTTTTTCGGCTCTTGCCACAGCCTGCTCGAAGGGGGCATAGAACTCGCGCAGCACCGGCACCCATTCCCGATCGCCACGAGCCATGAGATCCAGGTCCTGTTCCATACGGGCGGTGAAGCCCACATCTATGATGTCCGGAAAATGCTCCACCAACAAGTCGTTGACGATGAATCCCAACTCTGTGGGATACAGGCGACGTTCCCTGCGCTCCACGTACCCTCGATCTTGGACGGTAGAGATAGTGGGGGCGTAGGTACTGGGTCGTCCGATACCGTACTCCTCCAGGGTGCGCACCAGGGTTGCCTCTGTGTAGCGCGGGGGCGGCTGGGTGAAATGCTGCTCGGGCATCAATTGTGCCAGGTCCACCACTTCCCCCGCTTTCAAGTCGGTCAAGATTTTGTTGTCCTCTTCCTCCGGCGGCGCGTCCTCGTCACGGCTTTCCTCATAGACAGCTAGAAAGCCAGGGTATCTCACCCGGCTGCCGCTGGCCCGAAACATGTACTTGGGTGGCTTCCCCAGAGTGGCCAACGTGGCGACCGGCAAGAAAGTACCTTTGGGTAACTGCCATTTGCTGTCGGCAATCACGTCCACCGACACAGTGTCGTAGATGGCTGGTGCCATCTGGCTGGCGACGAAGCGCTTCCAGATGAGGGTGTAGAGGCGCTGCTGATCACGACTGAGGAATGACCGCACCGCCTTCGGTTCACGAAAAACACTGGTGGGGCGGATGGCCTCGTGCGCTTCTTGCGCCCGCTTGGCCTTGGTCTTGTAGCGGGGTGGCGAAGGCGGCAGAGACTCCTCACCATACCGCTGGGCGATGAATCTGCGAGCCTCGGCCTGAGCTGCCTCGGCCACGTTGGTGCTGTCAGTGCGCATATAGGTGATCAGGCCGGCGGTGCCCTGTCCGTCCAGATCGATGCCCTCGTAGAGCTGCTGGGCGATGCGCATAGTCTTCCGAGCGGTGAACCCCAGCCGCCGTGACGCTTCCTGCTGCAACGTGCTGGTAGTGAATGGAGCTGCCGGTTTGCGCTTTCGTTCTCCTCGCCGCACGTCGGACACGACGTAGGATGATCGCTCCAGCTCCTCAACGATGGCGTGGGTATCCTCTTCATTCTTCAGATCGACCGATTCGCCGTGCATCTTGAGCAATTTGGCCACGAACGTGGGCCGGTCAGGGATACGCCTGGCCAGCTCTGCCTCAATTGACCAATATTCTTCGGGTACAAACGCCTCGATCTCCCGCTCCCGCTCCACAATCAGACGCAGGGCGACGCTCTGCACCCGTCCGGCTGAAGTGCGACTGCGCACATTGGCCCAGAGCAGTGGGCTGATCTTGTAGCCCACCAGCCGGTCAAGAATGCGCCGTGCCTGCTGGGCATTTACTCGATTGGTGTCTATGCCCTGCGGATGGGAAAATGCGTCAGCGATGGCCTCTTGCGTGATTTCGTGGAATACCACGCGGCGGGCCTGTTCTTCTTCAATTCCGGTGGCTTCCATTAAGTGCCAGGCGATAGCTTCCCCCTCCCGATCGGGGTCGGTGGCCAGGTAGACCTCCGAGGCTTGTTTCACAGCTGCCTTCAGCTCGTTGACGACTTCTCGCTTCTCTTTGGGCACCCGGTACTTGGGTGCGAAATCGTGCTCCACATCCACTGAGAGTTGCGAGCGCAACAAGTCACGCACGTGCCCTACGGACGCCTTCACGACATAGTTTCGACCCAAGAATCGCCCAATCGTGCGTGCCTTGGCCGGCGATTCAACGATGACTAGCCTCTTGTCGCCCCCGGCCGCCTGGCTCGATCGGGATTGCTTGCCTCCCGTTTTTTTCTTGCTGCCGGAACGCGCTTTCCGGATTTCTGGCTTGGGTACTCCCTCGTGGGCCGGCGTGGCTCCCATCCTGAAGATGGTCGTGCCGCACGCCGGACAGGTACCACGCGTGCCCGGCGTTCCGGTTGTCGTGTAGACCGGCTGCGAGTCTTGTATCGGCTGCTTCTGCCGGCATTTCATGCAGTAACCGCTCAACGCTTCCTCTACCATTGTCGCTTTACTCCGTACTCACAGGTATTCGGTCTTGCCATCTGCTTCCAACTGCTCCACAATCGTCTTCACGTCCTGAGCCCGGTCGCGGGCACAGATCAGAATTGCGTCCCCGGTGTCGATGATGATGGTGTCTCTCAGGCCGATGGTAGCTATGATCTTTTTGCCACCCCGGATGAGCGATCCGCTGGTGTCTACCCCGATGTGGTCGGTGCCAACCACCACGTTGGCTCCTTCATCAGAGGCGTGCAGCTCATATACCGCCTCCCAGCCTCCGATATCAACCCATCCAAGGTCCACTGGAATCACCATCACGTTGTCCGCATGCTCCATGATGCCGTAGTCTATCGTTTCCTTTCGCACGGATGGCCATATCTCAGCCACCGCTTCCGCGTAGCCAGCCGTGCCCAGCGCCGACGCGATGGTCTGCAACTGAGAATGGAAAGCTGGCATCTGTTCTGCAAATTCAGCCATCAGCCGCCCGACCTGCCAGATGAACATACCACTGTTCCAGCTGTACAGCCCACTGGCCACGAACTCGGTGGCTCGCGCAACGTCCGGCTTCTCGACAAAGGCATCTACCTTATACACATCAAACCCGCTGGCTTCTGCCACGCGTTCCCGGCGGCGGATGTACCCGAAGCCAGTAGCGGGATAGCCTGGCTGGATGCCCAGGGTGACGATGTGTCCCTGACGGGCCACCTCGTTGGCCGCCAGCAAGGCGCGCCGGAACCTGTCTACATCCCGAATATAGTGATCAGCGGTAAGGACGGCCATGACCGCCTCCGGATCGCGCTGGTCAAGGTGCAACGCTGCCAAACCGACAGCCCCGGCCGTGCCGCGCGCCAACGGCTCCACGATGAAGTTGTCGGGCGGGATGTTGGGTACCTGGTCCGCCAGGATAGGAACGTAATCGCGGGCTGTCACGATCAGCACCTGCTCCATGGGGAGCAAGGTATCCAGGCGGTCCACCGCGTGCTGGAGCATGGTACGATCGCCGACCAGCTGCAGCGCCTGTTTTGGCATGTGCTGTCTGCTCAAGGGCCACAGCCGGGTACCACTGCCTCCAGCCATAATTACGGCGTAGAAATTCCTCATCTTTGAGTCCTTCCTCTCCTCATATGAGAAGCGAGTTACGAGACTTCGGCGCATCTGATGATCCTAGCATTCATTGCAGAGTAAGGCACGCCCACGTGCGCTGGCAGGCCGTTCGCATGCAGGCGTGCGAATGTCATACCCTTTGGGTGCTCCTCGATTCACCAGAGTCCCGTCTCAGCGTCCCCCTGATGCTGCGGTGCTGCCAGGACCACAGGTAATGGGGAAGGCTCAGGCCGTTACCCCAGAACCTGTCTATCCTCGGCGACGTACTCTGGTGCGCCCACCTCGCGGGCCACCACGTAGTGCATTCCTCCTACCTGTCGGACTTTGCCTTTCAACTCCATCAAAGCCAACGCACTGGTCACCTCGTTGATGGGCAGTCCGGCCGCACGCCCCAGCTCGTCCACGTGGACCGGCTCTGACGAAAGATGTTCCAACAGTACCGCCTCAGTCTCGTTGTCCGGGATAACCTGGCGTGCCTCAGACTGCTCAGCAACCATTGCGAAGTTCAGTTCTTCCAATATGTCACCAATAGAGGTGACCAGTTTGGCTCCCTGCTGGATGAGTTGACTGGGGCCGCTGCTGTTCCGATTCAATATGTTGCCCGGAACGGCGAATACCTCGCGGCCCTGCTCTGCCGCATAGCGAGCCGTAATCATAGCCCCACTGCTCTTCGCCCCTTCTACCATCAACACCCCCAGGCCCATTCCGCTGATGATGCGGTTGCGCGGCGGGAAGTTACGACCCTCAGGCCGGGTGCCGAGAGGGTACTCACTGATCAGAGCACCGCTGTCGACGATGGCTTGCGCCAATCTGCGATTGTCCGACGGGTATATGATATCAACGCCGCTGCCCAGGACAGCGATGGTCCGCCCACCGGCATCCAGAGCAGCCCTGTGCGCGTGGGTGTCAATGCCGTGAGCCATCCCACTGATGATGGTCACGCCGCTGGCAGCCAGCCCCTGCACTAGGCTGCGAGTTGCCTCCCGCCCGTACACACTTGCGCGTCGGGTGCCCACCACCCCCAGAGTCCACGCATCCTGCGACAGGAGCTCACCCCTCACATAGAGCACGGGGGGCGGATTGGGAATCTCCCTGAGCAATGACGGATAGTCAGCACTGCTCCAGGTCAGCACCTGTACCTCCAAATCACAGAGCCGGGCCAGTTCAGCCGTCAGGTCCATCTTGTCCCGCAAACCAACGAATGACTCAACGGTACGTTGGTTGAAGCCCAGAGCGCGCAAGGTGGCTGCCGACGCTCCCCACGCTGCCTGGATGTCGCCAAAGTGATCCAGGAGCGCGCGCATCCGC
>JAUVRU010000024.1 GCA_030597485.1 Anaerolineae bacterium | reverse complement strand
CCAAGCATCATTCGCCCAGTGAACTCGTCAACTATGATGACCTGGCCGTCCTTGACGAGATAATCGTGATCACGCTGGTAAAGCACGTGGGCGCGCAGAGCATTGTCCAGATAAGGGGTTTTCTGCCAGTGCTCTGGCCCGTAAAGGTTGTCTATGCCGTGAACCCGCTCGACTTTCTCGACGCCCGATTCCGTCAGTGTTACCACGCGTGCCTTCTCATCAACGCTGTAGTCACCGTCTGGCGCTTTGGCTTCCACACTGGCATGACTGCTGGGCTTGAGCTGGCGTACAACGCTGGCAAACTCCCGATACAGACTGCTGCTCTCCTCGGCGGCGCCAGAGATGATGAGGGGAGTACGTGCCTCATCAATGAGGATGTTGTCTACCTCGTCAATGATCGCGTAGTGGAGTTCTCGTTGGCCCAGCTGGCTCAGATCGTAGACCATGTTGTCACGCAGGTAATCGAATCCGAACTCGTTGTTCGTGCCGTAGGTGATGTCGCAGTGGTACGCCTGGCGACGGGAGACAGGTCGAAGATAAAGGTAACGGTCATCCGCCGCCTGGAAGTCTGGATCAAACGTGTACGACGCTTCGTCGGGATGTCCACCGCCTGCCGATTGGATCACACCCACAGACATCCCGAGTAGGTGGTAGATGGGACCCATCCACTGAGTGTCACGTTTGGCCAGGTAGTCGTTCACGGTGACCAGGTGGGCGCCTCGTCCTGCCAGAGCGTTGAGCACCACTGGCATGGCGGCCACCAGTGTCTTTCCCTCTCCCGTGCGCATTTCAACCACGTTGCCGAGGTGGAGGATTGCGCCGCCCACTGTCTGCACATCATAGTGCCGGAGGCCGGTGGCGCGAACGCTTGCCTCCCGCACCGCTGCGAAGACGTGGGGCATCATATCCTGCATCAAGCTCTCTTCCAGCTTGAGCCGGTCTCTTTCCAGGCGCTCGACCTCGACCTCCCGCCGACGGCGCTCGTCGCCGCTGGCCACATCGCGCTGGTTGCGACTTTCCTCAAGCTGGCTACGAACTGAAGAAGTCGCCCGCGCGATATCGGCGCGGAAGTCAGCCATCATTTGGCGCAGTTCGTCATTGCTCCTGCGCTGCATGTCTGCTTCGAGCGCATTGACCTCCTCAACCAACGGGGTCAGTCTATCGATTGTTTTCTGATTGGGATCCCCCAACACCTTGGTGAGAACATTCTTGAACATCACACTTCCTTGCCCTTGCGCTCCTTTTTCTTGCCGGCCTGACGTTCTGCATACTGGACGGGGCGAATCTGTTGGTAATAGCTGGCTGGCTTGAGCAGTGTATGCAGGTCGAATATGTGGCTTTCAAGGCGCTCATAATCTGCCATCTTCCAGTTGTGGTCCATGACGATCGAGTCGAAGGGGCAGAATTCAGCGCAGAAGCCGCAATTCATGCATATATCAATGTCGATGTAGAACTCAGCCGGCTGGGACACCGGTTTGCCCTTCTCGTCCTTGGCGCGTACGATCCAGATACATTGAGGAGGGCACACCTTGGTACATATGCCACACGCCGTGCAGCGAATCTTCTTCTCACCTGACTCCCCATCTTCATCGTAGACCAGGAAGGGAATGTATCGGAAACTCTCCGGCACAGGCAGTTCCTGTTCGGGGTACTGGACGGTGAAGAGGCCACGTCCCTTCACGCTCTGGCGAAACTCCATCGCTTCTTCACTGTAGCGGCGTGGGAAGTACCGCAGGTCCTCGATGTACGTTTCAACGAAGTGCTTCAACGTGACAGACAGTCCTTTGGCGATGCCGAGTCCTAGCATTATCTGTCTACCTCTCCCAGCACGATGTCAACGGCTCCCAGGATGACGACGGTATCTGCGACTTTGTGGCCTTTGCACATTTCGCCAAAGGCGGTGAGGTTCACGAAAGATGGAGCCCGAACACGGTAGCGCCACGGATTGGCCGTGCCGTTGCTCACCAGGTAATACCCCAGCTCTCCTTTTGGATGCTCGATGCGGGCGTAGGTTTCACCGGCGGGCACCCGCGTCTGCCAGGCCTTCTTGCCCCCCTGGATAGGCCCCCCGGGTATCTGATCCAGTGCCTGATTGAGTATCTTCACTGCCTCACGGGCCTCCAATATGCGGATCAAATATCGGTCATACAGGTCGCCGTTGGACAAGAGCGGTATCTTGAAGTCGAACCGATCGTAGATCGAATATGGCTCAACGCGACGGATGTCGTAAGGCACTCCCGAAGCACGCAGCATAGGGCCGGTGATGCCATAAGCGATGGCCGCCTGGGGCGAGATGACACTGACCCCCTTGGTGCGGGAAACCAATATCTCGTTCTGGTTGAGCAGCCGCTCAAACTCGTCGAGCTTGCGGGGCAAGCGCTCTTGGGCCAGATAACGGGCACGGTCCAGCCAGTCTTCGCTTACGTCGCGGGCCACACCGCCGAACCGCAGATAGCTGCACATCATCCGCGACCCGCTGGCCTCTTCGAACAGGTCGAGTATCAGCTCACGTTCTCTGAATGCATAGAGGAATGGGGTGAAGGCGGCGCCCAACTCATTAGTGTAGAACCCGGCGAACGACATGTGGTTGAACACCCGGTTCAATTCTGCCATGATAACGCGGAGGTACTCTGCCCGTTCAGGCACCTCGGTGCCCATCATCTTCTCGACCGCCAGGGCGTAGCCGAAGTTATTGCCCATCGCATTCATATAGTCGAGGCGGTCTGTGTACGGCATGTTCATGAGCCAATTGTTGCGCTCGCCGATCTTCTCGTGATTGCGGTGCAGGTAGCCCAACACTGGTTCGGCGTTCACTACTGTCTCCCCGTTGAGAGTGAGAACCATTCGGAAGACGCCGTGGGTGCTGGGGTGCTGGGGACCCACATTGACCATGATCCGTTGGGTACGCATGCCCGTGTGGGGCACTTCTTCGACATCCACAACGGACAGCCGTTCTTCCATCGGGTCCCAATTCTCAGGATCCCACTCTTCGCCGTCTGGGTACTGGGTTGGATAGGCGACGTTGCGGTTGTACGGGTTGCGCGAGTCGGCCAATTGGTGATGTCCCGCTGGCCAGCGGCTGTTGAAGGGTTTGGTGGGTTCTTCGTAGTATGCTTCGTTCCAGTCCCTGCGCATAGGGTGGCCGTGGAAGCCCTCCCACAGCAGGATCCGCTTGAGATTTGGGTGGTCGGTGAAACGAATCCCATAGAGATCCCAGATCTCTCGTTCCTGGAAGTCGGCGCTGGGCCAGATGGAAACCAGAGAGGGGATCTTGGGGTTCTGGCCGTCCGCTCGTGCCTTAAGCACGACCGGACCCCCACCTCGGCTGGTGGCGTAGACGTGATACACGACTTCGAAGCGGAGATCACGGTCCAAATAGTCAACGCCAGTCACATTCGACAGGTAATCGTAGGCCAGGTCTTCTGTGTCGCGTAGGTACGTGGCCACAGGGATCAGGCGCTGCGCATCGACGACCAATGTGTCCTTTTCGGGCGAGACGGAGCCTTCCCCAATTTCCTGGTTGATGCGGTCGGCCAATGCCTGTGCTTCAGGCTCGGGGGTGAGGTCCCACGTCGGCAGCTTTGGTGGCTTGACCGCTCGCCTTGTGGCTTTCTCTTGTGTCTCATCCCCGGCCGAGCCTGTCTCTTCCTCAGGTTCTTGACGATCACGCTCAAGGCGCTGCCTGTCCAGTTCTGCCTTGATAATCGGAATCTGGCGGGGATCAATGATGTCTGGCCCGTATAGCGGAACCGGGACAGCCTCGTTTCGCTGGTCCTTGCGATACCAGGGCACGCCAAGGAGCGATTGGCTCTTGATCTTCTCCTGAAGCTTGATCAGGCCTTGCAGCAAGGCCTGCGGGGGAGGAGGGCAACCAGGAACGTACACGTCCACGGGCAGGTACTTGTCAATGCCTGACACCACGTTATACCCCTCCTTGAAGGGGCCGCCAGCGGTGGCGCAGGCTCCCATCGCCAGCACGTACTTCGGCTCGGCCATCTGATCGTACAGCCGCACGATCTGGGGTAACATCTTCTTGGTAACGGTGCCAGCCACGATGAGCAGGTCAGCCTGCCGGGGGGAGGGACGCATCAACTCTGCCCCAAAGCGGGACATGTCATAGCGAGCGGTCTGGACAGCCATCATCTCGATGGCGCAGCATGCCAGCCCAAACGCCATTGGCCAGAGCGAGTACATCCGGCCCCAGGTGGATATGGCATCCAGTGGTGCGACCAACACGTTGCGTTTGAGATCTTCTGGTACGGTTGGCGGTTGGCTCGGATGTGGGGAGGCTGTTGTCATTGTCGGGGCTTGACCTCCTTGCATGCGAGGTCGCGCAGTCCAGCGTTTCGCTTCCGGGCGCTGAGGCGTCGTGTCATACGTTGACCGTATTCCCGGTTCCACAAAAAGTGTTCCCACGCATTTCCCATTTGACAGCCGTTCCCTTCCTAGGTTAGAATCGCACTGCCGGCCTCATCGCCGTGACTGTGTTAGGGGAAGACGGCAATCTCGTGGCCCGCACCGGCCCATCATCGCCAGACTGGTCCAGACGATGCCAACCCAACCTGATCAACCTGTGTGGCGGTGATGGCGAGCACTGCGCGTATCGTGTCAACCGCCCATCTGGGTCGGACAAGGCGTGCTGACATTGTGGACCGGAGCTACACACAGCGTGCTATGCGCTGAGAGCGTATTGTATCATCTCCGTGGCGGATAGGCAAAATACGTGCCAGCTACTACTTCTCCACCGGCACTCGATTGGAGCATGTCCAGTGAAGGATCACTACGGACGTCAGATCAGCTACCTTCGCATCTCAGTCACTGACCGCTGCAATTTGCGGTGCAGGTACTGTATGCCTGTAGAGCAGCGTGGTTTTGTGCCGAGTGAGGACCTGTTGACACCGCTCGAGATTGAGCAATTGGCCCAGGCAGCGGTCTCCCTGGGATTCGACAAACTGCGGTTGACGGGCGGTGAACCCACCTTGCGCCGCGACATTGTGGAGATCGTCGAACGCCTGGCGGGAGTGCCGGGCGTGGACGAGTTGCTCATGACCACCAATGGTATACGATTGCCGTGGCTCGCCGACCCCCTGGCACAGGCGGGGCTACGTCGCGTGAACATCCACGTGGACAGCCTTGACCAGGTTCATCTGGCGCGATTGACCCGTTTCAATGTGGTACACAAAGTGTGGGCGGGCATCGAAGCTGCAGAACGCGCTGGCTTGCGGCCTGTCAAACTGAACGCAGTCGTTGTGCGAGATTACAACGAGGAGGATGTGGTAGGCCTGACCCGTCTCACTCTTGAGCGCGAATGGCACGTGCGCTTCATCGAGTTGATGCCCTTGGGGGAGCCGGCTGGGTTTGCCCTTGACCACTTTGTCCCTACGCAGGAGTCAATGGACCGAATTGAAAGGGCGTTGGGCCCCCTGTTGCCCCTGAACGACGGCAAACTGCAGGGTGAAGCTCAGCTGTATCGACTCGCTGGGGGCCGAGGGAGCGTGGGGTTCATCAGCCCGGTCAGTCACCCGTACTGCGACAGCTGCAACCATCTGCGGGTGACTGCCGACGGGCGCATCCGACTATGTCTGCTGTCAGAGGAAGAGTTGAGCGTGCGGGACGTCCTGCGGGGAGGTGGCTCAATTCAGGACCTGGCAGCGCTGCTTCGGCGAGCGGTAGCGTGTAAGCCGCCCGGGAGCCAGCTGGAACAGGGGGTGTTCCCGGCCAACCGTGCTATGGTCAGGATTGGCGGGTAGCAACGCGTTGTCGAATTCAGAAGATCTCCAACCCTGGGACGATTTCTATCCCCAGCGCTGGGAGGATCGCTCCCACGGCCAGCCCGCAGGCCAGAAAGGCAAGAACCAGGACGAGCACCAGCACCAGTATCAGCGGGCGTCGCACGCGGGGTTCTTCAGGGGAGTCTGGCTCTTCTTGCAGGTCGGCGACATCGTCGGAAATCGGCGCAGGTGGTGATTCGAGAAGGGCAGCGTCAGCATCTTGTTCACCTGCATTTGCTTCTCCCTCTCCCATGCCAATGGCCGTCAGTCGCCTCTCCAGCAAGGTTGGCTCCGCGGAAGCCACCTGCACAAGCTGGCCGTCGAGGACCTCTATCCCATCCAGGGCAGCCTGGTTGTCCGGATTGACATTGAGTGCTTGTTCCAGGCAGATGCGACGTTGGCGAGGATCTTCAACACAACCGCTGAGCCATACCCACGCCTGGTCATTGTGGGGGTCCTGTTCCAGGATCTTCTCCAGCAGTGCTCGCCCCTGGCTGAGTTCCCCAGCATTCACGCGAGTCATCGCCTCTTCAAGCAGTTCGCCCACGTCTGATTGGCTCATAATGCCCTCCTCTTGACACCTTGCGATGTATTGACAGAAGCATCTTATCACAGTTGCCTTGCATATGTCAAGCAGCAGTTCGCGCGCGTGTGGTGTGTCCAGCAACTGATGGTATAATAGTGCCAAATCCTCAAATCTGAACTGGCGGAGCGAGTTTCATGATGTGGTCTGATATCTTGCGTCTGATAGAACAACACCGGCGTTTTGTCATCACCACTCACACCAATCCAGACCTGGACGGGCTAGGGTCGGAGCTGGCTTTGGAAGAATACCTCAGACGTTCAGGCAAGCAGGTTGTGATCCTGAACAGCGACTCGGTGTCTCCAGTGCACCGGTTCATTGATCGAGCGCGTCGGGTGCGGACTTTCAATCACATTGGTGACACCGAGATCGTTCAGCGAGCAGAGGTGATCTTCGCGCTGGATGTTTCGGGGGGATGGGACCGGACGGGTCACATTGGCAAGGTGCTGGCCGGTGCAAAGGGCACCACAATTCGGATCGATCATCACTCAGATGTGACTGGGTTTGCTGATCTGGAGGTGGTGGACACCGATGCGGCCGCGACAGGTGAGCTGATTTTCGACCTGATATCCAGCACGGGGGGCGATATCACGCCCACGATGGCTGAAGCGCTCTATCTTGCCATCCTCCCGGACACCGGCTCGTTCAGGTACCCCACGACCAATCCAAGGACACATCGAATTGCGGCCAGACTGCTCGAACTGGGCGTCGATCCAACCCGTCTCTACAAACAGGTCTACGAGCAGTACTCCCTGGATCTGATCCGCCTCAAAGGGCGGGTGTTGGATTCCCTACAGCTGGGAGCGGGTGGTAGACTGGTGTGGTGTGCCCTTGACCAGGCCACACTGAATCACTATGGAGTGCAGGCAGCAGATCTCAACGGTTTCCCCGGCATGGGCATGGCGATTCGCGGAGTTCAGGTCAGCGTATTATGCGTCGAGGCAGCTGATAGGAAGGTGAAGGTGAGCCTACGGAGCGATGGCACGGTCGCCGTCAACGAGCTGGCGGCCAGATGGGAGGGCGGTGGTCACGCATCGGCGGCCGGGGCCACAATCGAGGGCGACCTGGCCTCCGTCACTGAGGAGGTCGTGGCCCACGTTGAATCAGCCATTCTGGGCAGGCAGGCCAATGCATCGTCAACCGCGAGTGCTCCCCGATGGAGTGGGTGACAGGGCGTCGTCCTCTGTGATGTGACAGCGAGGGTCGTAGCCATTGCGGCTTGCCCTCGTTCTATGCTATAATTGGGACCGTGATCAGATTCGATGAGTTTGAAGCGTGGGCTGAATCCCTGGTAGAGGGCACGTTTGGGCGGCTGTTTCGCCCACCTCTGCATCCCAGTGAGCTGGTTCGTAGACTGGTGCGAGCGATTGAGGACGCACAGTGCATCGGCGATGACGGGCAGCTCATCTTCCCCAATCGATACTGGGTTTTCCTCAGTCGGGCTGACTACTCCGCTCTTGGCGCTGATGAAGATGCCCTGCGTACCGGCTTTCTCCACTGCCTGCAGCGTATGGCCGAAGAGAGGGGAGGGCGATTCAGAGGACGTCTGGTGGTTACCCTACAGCCGACGGCTGATGTAGCTGCCGGCCAGGTGGAGGTGCGTGCGGCCCACATTTCAGAGCCTGGTAGCGGTGAGGATACGCGCGAAGCGGAGGTCGTGGCACTATCCACCGACAGCGCCGAACGATGGCTGCTCCGCCAGGGCAACCTTGCATTTCCACTGGGTGGGCCGGTGATGCGCTTGGGCCGTGCTCTCAGCAATGACATTATCCTGGACGACCCTCGTGTCTCGCGGCGGCACGCTCAGTTGCGCTGGCGAGAGGGTAAGTACTATCTGAGCGATGTGGATGGCGGTCACGCTGTCCATCTGAACGGTGAGCCCATTGGCGAGGACGAGGAAGTCCCCCTGGCGGTCGGGGATGCCATCAGTCTGGCGGGGGTGGTGCTGACGGTAGAGTGGACTGCCGAGAAACCCAGCCAGGATCCCTCCGGGGCTCCGGTGCCTCCGTCGGCAGGCCAGACAGATCTTGAGACAGTACCGTGAGCCTGGAATGGACACTGTTAGCACTGCGACTGCTGGCAGTTGCAGTGCTTTATGCGTTTCTGGCGGTTGTGGTCCTTGTCATCTGGCGTGACCTGCGCTCAGCGGCGAGGGCGCAGCCAGGTCCGGGAGAGAGGGACCAGCTCCCTGTTGACGTCCCCGCAGGCTGGCTGCGACTGACAGCGAGCGGCGACGCGCCCCTCCAGGCCGTGGATGCCTTTGCACTGTTTCCGCCAACAACCCTTGGCCGGGCCACCGATAACGATGTGGTTCTTCTGGATGCCTGGGTTTCGCTGCATCACGCGCTGATCGAGCGTCGTGTTGAGGAATGGTGGCTTGCAGACCTGGGCAGCCGAAATGGCACCCGGCTGAACGGTGCTCCCGTCACCATACCGGTCCTCCTTGCTGATGGAGATGTCATCGGCATCGGACAGATGGAGATGGTGTTCAAGATGCAAAGAGACGCGAATTCTACGCAATAGAGGAGGAAGCACTCGATGGAACCAGTGAAACTGGCTGTGATTGGCGGCAGCGGGTTGTACGACATAGAGGGTCTGGAAGACGTGGACGAGGTAAGTCTCGCCACTCCGTTCGGTGACCCATCTGACGCCGTTGTGATTGGAACGCTCAGTGGCCGAAGAGTGGCATTTCTTCCCCGCCACGGGCGCGGTCACCGTATCAGCCCCGGTGAGATTAACAGTCGGGCCAACATCTATGCCCTCAAGCGATTGGGCGCCAAGCATATCATCTCTGTCAGTGCCTGTGGCAGTCTGCGCGAGGGCTATGCGCCCCGCGATATCGTGATCCCTGATCAGCTGTTTGACCATACCCGGGGGCGCCCACTGAGTTTCTTCGGTGGAGGCCTGGTAGCCCACATCAGCTTTGCCGAGCCTTTCTGCACCAGTCTGTCACAATTGCTCTATGAGGCCGTGAGAAGCACGGGAGCCACCGTTCACAGGGGTGGGGTGTATATCACCGTCGAGGGGCCGCGTTTCAGCACGAAAGCGGAAAGCAATGTCTTTCGCCAGTGGGGCATGGATATCATCGGCATGACGGCCACGCCCGAGGCGCAGCTGGCTCGGGAGGCTGAGATCTGTTACGCCACCATGGCGCACGTTACCGATTACGACGTGTGGCACGAGACGGAAGAGAATGTCACTGTGAACGCTGTGATAAAGAATCTGGAGGCCAATACGGAGGTGGCCAAGCGGGCGATCAAGTACCTGGCGCAGGCTTTGCCCGACCAGGTTGACTGTGCCTGTCATCACGCTTTGCGCGATGCCATCATCACGCACCGTGCCGTAATCTCCGATGGTGCCAAGAGTGATCTGGGGCTGCTTGTTGGCAAACACGTCGCCGGTGACGCATAGGGCACTCGAAGTGTGAACTGGACATTGGCGAACCGTGTGCCTGCACGCTTCGCGTTGGATGCGAACCGGCACGCAGGATACGGCATCCCCAGAGGATGCTAGCCCATGAGGATGCCTTGCTCCACAGGATACAGAGCTACCACGGAAAACGCCAGAGTCCGGTTCTGAAGCGGGAAGCAAGAAGATGAGGCCTGAACTGCACGGCGGGCAGCAGCGGATGGAGGGCGCCCACGATTCTGCGTCCCGCTCCGTGCCATCTACGCCGTATCTGTTGCTTCTTGCTGGCCCCTTGCTTTTCAGTATCATCGCCTTCTCCCAGCTGTCTCTGGTAGAAGAAGGGCTTGTTCTGCCAGGCCGATTTGTCCCGGTCGCCGTGCTGGGACTGTGCGTATGGGGAGGAGCCTGGGCGCTGCACCGGTGGCTGCCGGCTCACGACCGGCTCCTGTTGCCCCTGGCCGGCATGCTGGCTGGGCTGGGCTTGGCAGAAGTATCCCGGCTGGCGCCATCAATCTTCCTTAGCCGGCAGATGGTGTGGCTGGTACTGGGCACTGGCGCGTTGCTGCTGGTTGCGCTGGTACCGCGCAGCTTGCGTTGGCTACGTCGCTACCGATATACCTGGCTCTTTGCTGGCCTGGCTCTGCTTTCTACGACGCTGGTGCTGGGCGTGAACCCCAGCGGTGTCGGTGCCCGGCTGTGGTTGGGGGCGTTTGGCGTCTATTTCCAGCCATCGGAACTGCTCAAGCTGCTGCTGGTTGTCTTCCTGGCCAGCTATCTGGAGGAACGACGGGAAGCCCTGGTGGAGGTTGAGGCCAGAATCGGACGGTGGCGGATCCCCCATCCGGCCTTTCTGGGGCCTCTGCTGCTGATGTGGGGTTTCAGCATCGTTGTGCTGATGTGGCAGCGTGACCTGGGAGCGGCGTTGCTCTTTTTCGGCGTGTTCCTGGCCATGTTGTACGCCGCTACCGGCCAGAGTGGGTACGTGCTGGTCGGCTTGCTGCTGTTGGCGGGCGCTGCCGCGGTCGCTTACCGGCTGTTTGACCACGTTGCCCTGCGTGTGGATGGCTGGTGGAATCCCTGGAGCGAAGCGTCCGGCCGGTCGTTCCAGATCGTTCAGTCACTGCTGGCCTTTGCCAGCGGGGGCATGCTGGGACAGGGGCTGGGACAGGGGCTGCCCACCGCGATTCCAGTTGTCCACACCGATTTCGTTTTTGCCGCCATTGGCGAGGAATATGGGTTGGCGGGAGCCTTGGCCGTCGTCCTGTTTTTGGCTTTGCTGATCAGCCGTGCGTTTCACATTGCGCTGCAGGCGCGCCGTCCGTTTGATCAGCTGCTGGCCACCGGCATCGGGGCGCTGTTCGGGCTGCAATCGCTGGTTATCATGTTGGGCACGTTGAAGATAATACCGTTGACTGGGGTGACACTTCCCTTTGTCAGCTACGGAGGGAGCTCACTGCTGACCAGCATGATCATGATAGGGTTGCTACTGCACATTTCCGGGCACGCCGGCGGTTCTGGCAAGAGGTCGGGTGTGGGTCATGGCGGCTAACATCGGGCGGCTGGCCCGGTCCGTTTTTGTGGGTTTTGTGCTGGTTGCTGCCGGGCTACTCTACTGGCAGATAATCCGTGCGCCGGAGCTGGTCGCCCGGGATGACAACCCCCGGCTGGTACAGGCTGAGCAACGTTTGCGGCGGGGGCGTCTGTTGGACCGCCAGGGGCGGGTCCTGGCCCTTTCCCAGTTGCCGCCGGTTTCGGGAGAGGGGGCGGGGATCGTGCAGCGGCGCTATCCATATCCGGAAGCTGCCCACGCTGTGGGCTACTACAGTCTGCGTCACGGTACGGGAGGGGCAGAATCTGCGTTCGATACTGCGCTCCGGGGAGAGCTGACAGGCCTCGACCAGCTGTTGCATCGTCCCCAGGCCGGGCTTGACGTGACGCTCAGCGTCGATCTCGATGCCCAGAGGGCAGCGGACGAAGGGCTTGGAGGGCACCAGGGGGCGGTGGTTGTACTTGACATAAATACGGGAAGTGTACTCGTTTTGGTCAGCCACCCTGCCTACGACCCGAACACGCTGGACCAGGATTGGGATGCACTTTCGACCAATCCTGATGCGCCCGTGCTCAACCGGGCCACCCATGGCATCTATCCTGTGGGCGATCTGGCTCGCTGGGTTGGCCTTGCCGGTCTTCTCAGCGCGGGCATCACGACGCCGCCCAATCCCTTGAATACGCCATTGGATGACATGATGGCACCCCTGAGTGATAGGGGATACCTTGCCACCGCTCGCCAGCTGGGTTTTGACCGCGTGCCGCCGTTTGACCTGCCTGGTGGCGCTGGTATCCTGCCTGATTTTTCCGACACGGGCACGTACCGGGATCTGGCAGTGGCCCCGCTCCACATGGCTCGTTTCTCCGCGGCCGCTGCCGGTGACGGACGAATGCCCATCCCCGACCTGGCATGCCCATCATCGATCACCAGTTTAGAGCCGGCGTTCGGCTCTGATGTGGCGGCTTCGTTGCGAGCCGCGACCACTCGCTTTGACGGCATCGCCGGGTGGTCTGGAGTGGCCCTGCCTGAAGAGACAGGAGATAGACCACTGAGCTGGTTCGTGGGCTACGGGCCGGCTGACACGCCCCGTTTCGCGGTGGCGGTGGTTGTTGAAGGGAGCGACGGCGGCGCCACGACGACCGTGCCCATTG
>JAUVRU010000244.1 GCA_030597485.1 Anaerolineae bacterium | reverse complement strand
GACTTTGTCCATTTTGCCAATGTCACCATCTCTCGTGGAGCAACGCATCCTCAGATGCCGTACCTCGTGGCCATATTTGCATCTGAGGGTGTAAACTCCTCGAATGGCCAAAGTCCAGATAAGGACTGCCGCAAGGAGAAGCAAGATGCTCAAGGTAGGCGTGCTTGGTTCGGGTTTCATGGGAAGCACCCATGCCCGGGCCTTTGCCAGAATACCGGACGTGGAGGTAGTGGGCGTCTCCTCACGAACCGCCAAGAAGGCGGCCGCTCTGGCCGAAGAATTGGCCGCGAAACCTTACACCGATGCGATAGCGCTGGCCACCCATCCCGAAGTTGATGTCATCAGCATCACGCTTCCCACGAACCTGCATCAGGAGTACACAGTTGCTGCTCTGGAAGCTGGAAAAGACGTCCTCTTGGAGAAGCCGATGGGGCTGTCGCTGGAAGAATGTGACGCCATGATCGCCGTGGCCAACAGGACCGGCAAGATCCTGATGCTGGCCCACGTCATGCGCTTCTGGCCCGAATACCTGGCTCTCGTGGACCTGGTCAAGAGCGGTGAACTGGGCAAACCCCTGGCTGCAACTGCCTCTCGCCTGTCCGCCCGACCAACCTGGGGCGATTGGTTTGCCAACCCAGAGTGGACCGGCGGCGGTATACTTGACCTTCAGATCCATGACCTGGATGCCCTCAACTGGCTCTTTGGCAGCCCCAAGTCAGTCTACGCGCGTGGGCAACGAGGCGCTCCCGGAGGCTGGGACCACGCGCTGACACTGGTGGACTACGGTGATGTGCAATGCTTCGCCGAGGGCAGCGTCATGATGCCTAACGGGTACCCGTTCACCATGACTCTGTGGGTGCTGTGCGAAGAGGGCTCGGTGGAATTCACTTTCCGTGCCGGCGGCACGGGTGTGGAAACGGGCACCGAATCCGGCACCAACGTGATGGTCTACGAAGCCGACAAAGAGCCTCGTGCCCTGCCTGTCCCTGGCGGTGATGGCTATGAGACCCAGGTGGCTTAGTCCGTGGAGTGTGTCCAAGAACACCAGCAGCCGGTGCGTGGCACGCCCGAGCAAGGGGGGTTGGCAGTGAGGACATGCCTGGCTGCCCGCGAGTCGTTGGAGACGAACCAAGTAGTTCATTTCTGACCTGTGCAATGGCATAAGCCATCGTTGTGAGGTAACCAACGCCACTCCCCTGCCAGCCCTCTTGCTGCCAGGAAGAAGGAAGGAGACATCATATGGGTTTCACCTATGCCTTGGCCGATTTCATTGACTTCCAGGATAAGGAAGCGTGTGACCAGGTACGACGCATCACCAGAGAGGAAATCACCCAACATCCTAACCCTGACTTCAGGATAAGGGTGATTGACGGACATGGGGAGCTGTTCGCCGCTTTGGCCACCGACATGGTGCGGAATATCAAACAAGCGCTGGACGAGGATCGCCAGTTCGTGTGCATTCTTCCGGTAGGCCCGGTGGAGCAGTACCCTATTGCCGCCCGTATGATCAACGAACTGCGCATTCCAATGCACCACGTTCACACCTTCAACATGGACGAGTACGCCGATGAGGGTGGCAACAGCGCGCCAGCGGACTGGCACTGCTCCTTCCAGAAGGCCATGCATGTGAATTTCTTCGACTTGATTGACGAGGACCTGCGGCCACCTGCGAGTCACATCCATTTCCCAACCACAGACGTCCTGGATCATTATGATGATATGATGGAGGAGGCCGGCGGTGTGGACGTATGTTATGGGGGCATCGGGTGGTGCGGGCATATCGCCTTCTGGGAATCCAGCCTGGGACATGAGTTTGGTGACGATCTGGACTCCTACGTGAAGGCCAAATCGCGCCTGGTGACGCTGACGCCAATGACCATCATGCAGAACGCCTTGCATTCGTTCGGCGGGGACTGGTCATCGGTGCCACCCAAGGCCAACAGCATCGGGCCGGCGGAGGTCAGGCAGGCCAGGCATCGCAGCTTCTGGCTGCCGTACGCCAGCCTCACCGGCGAGGAATCTTGGCAGCGTTTCATCGCCCGCCTGGTAGCCCATGGGCCGGTCAACACCTTGGTGCCCGGCTCCATTCTCCAGACCGCACCTGGCGACTACGTCCTGGTGGGTGGTGTGGCTGCCAATGTGGAAGTCGGCGTGAGCTGAAAGGAACGGTCGTGGGAAAAGACGAGATCACCCCCCGAGAACGGGTACAACTGGCTTTGCAGCATCAGGAGACGGATCGGGTGCCGGTGGATTTCCTGGCCACGCCCGAGACTTGGGATGGCGTGAAGCAGTATCTGGGACTGCCCAACGAAGAGTCCGTCATGCGCTACTTTGGCGTTGATGTGCGCCACCCCCGATTGCGGTACGCGGGCCCACCTCTGCCAACGTACCCAGACGGCAGCTACAAAGATGCATGGGGGACCACATGGAGCCCGGTTCCATACGAGGGTGGTGTCTACTACGAGATCAGCCACCGCCCATTGGAAGGGATCAAAGATGCCAGTGAGCTGGAGGATTATCCCTGGCCGGACCCTGATTGGTGGGACGCGAGTCACATTCCCGGCGAAATCCAAGCCTGGGATCAGGACGCCGAGTACGCAATCTTTCTCGACGATTTTGGCGACCCGGGTGGCTTCTTTGAACTGGCGGGCTATATGCGTGGAGCAGAACAGACGCTCCTGGACATGGCGCTGAATCCAGACATCCCCTTTGAGATCATGCGCCACGTGACCGACGTCCTGATCGTCCTGGCAGAAAGAGCCCTGACCACACTGGGAGACCGGGCAGACCTGGTATGGACCAGCGACGACATCGCCCATCAACATGGCATGATCATGTCACTGCCTATGTGGCGAGATCTGATCTTCCCCCACCACGAGCGTTTCAACCGTCGGGTACATGAGCTGGGTGGACGCATCATGTACCATTCAGACGGCTCACTCATGAACTTCCTGCCCGGCCTGATTGAGATGGGAATCGATGTGCTCGACGTCTTGCAGTTCTCTGCCGACAACATGGTGCCCGAGGAATTGAAATCGACTTTTGGAGACCGCCTCTGCTTCCACGGCGGTGCCTGTGTCCAGCAACTGCTTCCCCGGCATACAGACACAGAGGTCAGAGAAGACATCAGACACATCATCGATGTGATGGGCCAGGGCGGCGGATTCATCCTGTCGCCCACCCACGCCATCCAGGTAGATACCCCCCCTGCTAACATCGTCGCTATGTACCAGGAAGCTGGGAGTGTGATGGACAGCCGGCTAGACGCAGTTCGATCTGCAGTCGGCAGTTCGCGCTATGGGCCGCCCGCTCCTCCGGAACCGCACGAGGAGGATTCCCGGGGCCAGACAGGGGAGAGGTGACAGACGCCGGGAACTCAACACCATCAGAACAAGGAGACTGTAGTGACAACATCTGGCACACATACCCTTCAAGAGATACAGGCACAGCCTGAAGCCTGGGCGGCTGTGTTGAAAGCAGCTCGTGAACAGGCACAAGCCTGGCAGGCATTCGTCGGTCAAGAGCAGGGTGACACCACCCTCTTCTTCGGCTGCGGCTCGACGCATTACCTGTCCATGACCGCAGCCTCTGTCCTGCAGGCGCTGACTGGTCGGACAGCACGGGCAGTTCCGTCGGCCGAGCTTTTCCTCTTCCCAGAGACCTGGGTCCCCGCCAGCAACAGGGTCAATGGGATAGCTGTGTCCCGTTCCGGCACAACCACCGAAACCCTGCGGGCCGCTGACTTCCTGGCCGAGAAGTACGGCGTTGCCATCGCCGCCGTCACCTGCTATGAGAACACACCTCTGGAGGAACGATCCTCCTTCACCCTGATCTCACCCGAGGGCTACGAGGAGAGCATCGCCCAGACGCGATCCTTCTCCAGCATGCTCGTCGGCTGCATAGCATTGGCCGCGGTGGCCGCCGGCCGGTCCGACTACCTGGAAAAACTCGCTTTCCTGCCATCCGTGGGAGGCCGTTTGATGCAGGCCAGTGAGTCCGTGGTACGATCCTTGGGGCAGGATTCAGGTATCGGTCAGGTGTTCTTCCTCGGCTCCGGCCCCCGGTACGGCCTGGCCTGTGAAGCTATGCTGAAACTCAAAGAGATGTCCCTCACCACCTCTGAGGCATACCATTTCCTGGAGTTTCGCCACGGCCCAAAATCTATGGTAGACGAAGGCACACTGGTGGTTGGCCACCTCTCAGAGGCTGCGCGAGAGGCTGAAGTGGCTGTGCTGCGCGAGATGAAGGAGTTGGGAGGTCGAATCCTGGTCCTGACCGAGGCCAAAGATGGGTTGGATTGGGCCGATCACGTGATAGGTTTTCAGTCAGATCTGCCGGAAGTGACCCGCCTGCCCCTTTATCTGCCCACACTCCAGTTGCTGGCCTACTACCGGGCCGTGGGCAAGGGGCTGGACCCGGATGCGCCCCGCAACCTGGATGCAGTGGTCCAACTGTAACTGCGGACGCCATCCAACCAGCTGGCGACGGGATCAGACCTGTATGCAGTTGCCACACTGAGCGATCTGGAAGACCATCGGCCTGATGCAAATGTGAGGTGAAACAGGAGCACATGTCGAAGAGAATCCTTGTCATCGGCGAGCTGAACGTTGATCTGATCGTAAGCGGCCTGACGTCGCTGCCGGCACTGGGACGCGAGCTGACCTGCACCGGCTTCTCCCGTGCCCTGGGCAGCTCGTCGGCG
>JAUVRU010000339.1 GCA_030597485.1 Anaerolineae bacterium | reverse complement strand
CGGCGATTTTGAGCTGGAGTTGGTAGGGAATGGCGAGCAACGCCCTATCCTGGAACATTTGGTTTCCGAGCGAGGGTTGGGGCGACTGGTGCGCTTCTCAGGCTGGGTGTCACGCGACATCATCGCTGACTGCTACCGGCATGCTGATGTTTTTGTCACTGCCACCACCTGGGAGGGGATGCCCAACACGGTGCTGGAGGCCATGGCCTGTGGGCTGCCCATCGTGGGCACCCGAGCCTCAGGGCTGCAGGACCTGGTGCAGGACAGCGTCAACGGCTACCTAGTGCCGACCAGGGACCCGACGGCTTTGGCCGAGGCGTTGGTCCTCCTGATTGAAAACGGCCACGAACGGCGTCGTATGGGTCGGCAGAGCCGCAAGCTGGTTGAACGTCAATTTGCCTGGGAACAGATTGCGGCTCAATACGTAACCATTTATGAGCAAGTGCTGGGGAAGGGGTGAGCAAGCGGTCGGCGGCCAGCGATCAGCGGTCAGCTTTCAGCAGCCGGCTATCAGCGCCCTATTGGCCATCGAAGTGCAGGCTCCAGCCGGCGGCGATTGCGAACAAGCAGCCTGAACGCTGTATTCCCGTCACCACCCAGACGTTAGAGAATGAAGGAACCAGCGAGTCGGCGAATGAGCCAGTCAGCCAGCCAGGAAATGAGCGAACCCGGGGATCAGTCGGTTTCTGACATGCGTCGTACCGGTGGGGATTCGGCTCGTCCTCTTGCTCAATCGCCGGCATCTGAACCGCTGCTCACTGCATTCCTGCTGGGCATTGTGTTGGCTGGCTTCGCCCTGCGTTTGGCCTACTTGCTGAACAGCCATCCATTCATTGACGAGTTCACTACCATCCTGGCCGCTCGCGCCATCTGGCAGCACGGCCTGCCGGTGCTGCCCTCCGGCCTCTTCTACGAGCACGGCCTGCTGTTCAGCTACCTGGACACCCCTTTCGTGGGGTTGGCCCCGTGGCTGGAGCCGCTGGCCGGCGAGAAGGCTCTGTTCATTGCTGCCCGGCTGCCGAGCCTGCTGATTGCAACGGTGACAATCCCGCTGCTGTACCGGATTGGACGGCAGACATTATCGCCCTGGGCGGGACTGGCGGCAGCCGCCCTGCTGGCCTTCAGCCCGGAAGGCATGGTGTGGGGCGGGCGAGCGCGCATGTACGCCCTGGCCCAATTGCTGGTGCTGGTGCTGGGCTTTCTCGTCTACGAAGGAAGCCGGGGGAAGGGGCGGGCGCGCCTGCGGTGGGTGGCGCTGGTTGCGCTGCTGGCGACACTGCTCACCCAGTTCGGAGCCATCATCCTGGTGCCACCGCTGGTCGTCGGCGCGCTGGTCATTGGTTGGCTGACGCGACCGCCCGGTACGGCTCCCTGGTTCTGGCGACCGGCGACCCTGGTCGAGGCCGCAGCGTTGGCAACTGTGATCGGGCTGGCGGTGTGGGTCAAGCGGTTGGGACAGCCGCTGGGAGCGCCACGTCTGGGCACCGAGGGGATTGTCGGGACCCTGGCAGAGCTATGGAACACCATCAGCTACCAGACCGGTCTGGCACTGAACGGGCAGGACGCGCTTGAATTCGGGGCCCGCCAGTTTGGCGTTCCCCATCACATCTGGCTGACCGTTGTGGCCGTCGCTGGGGGGCTGGCGGCGCTGGCCCTCTGGGTCTACGCCCGGCGAGGGACAGTTGCCTCGGGAGACGGCTCCCACTGGACACTGTACTTGTGGCTCATCGTCGGCCTGCCGGTGGTGGAGATGGTCACGCTGCTCGAGCCCTGGCGGCGCAACCCGCGCTATCTGGTGATGATCCTTCCCTGGTTCTACCTGCTGGTCGCAGCTGGACTGTATCAAATCTCAAATCTCAAATGGCAAATGTCAAGACGTCGCATCTTGGGATTTGAAATTTCATATTTGATATTTGTCATTTTTGTCATTTCGTTGGTCGGTTTGCAGGCGTACGGCACGTGGGTTGATCTGGGCATAGCCTACCGTACCCCCGAGCCGGCCTATGAGGAGGCCTTTCAACACGTTGCTGACCGGCGACAGCCAGGTGATGCGGTGCTCACCATGAATACCAGCGCCGCCGGGCTGATCTTAGGGGATGTGGACTATTTTGCCATTCAGCAGGACGCCGAGCAATTCCTGCTCAACGCCCCTCACGCGGAAGGGGAGGCGGATGACATACGGCCCGTCGATCGCTGGATGGGCGCGCCGTGGGTGGGCACGGCAGCCGGTTTGAACCGGGTCTTGGACGAGCATCCCCGCGCCTGGTTCGTGGTGGACACCATTCGTCTGCCGGTTTACTACCGGGCAGACTGGCTGGCCACGCTCAATACGCAGATGGAACTGGTTTGGCTCGGCGACGAGGCCTTGGTCTATCGCACCCGGCCGGCCCGCTACCGGCTGCCCACCAGCCCTTCCGTGGAAGTAGGTGTCGACTTGGGGGGAGTGGTGCGACTGATCGGCTACCACGACCCGCAGACGGGCCCATCAGAAGGGTCTGCGGATCTGCCCCCATATGGGCCGGGCGGCGTCTACCGGCTGACCCTTTTCTGGAGTGCTCTGGCCCCCATGCCAACCGATTATACTGTTTTCGTTCACGTGCGCGACGTGGATGGGGCGACCGTCGCCCAGCAGGACTCTCAGCCACTGGATGGCGACTACCCCACCAGCCATTGGCGCGTGAACGAAACCGTGATTGATGTCCACAACGTTGAGCTGCCACCCGATCTTCCGCCGGGCCAGTACGGCGTTTGGGTGGGAATGTACCAGATGGAGACGATGGAGCGACTGCCGGTTGAAGGCGACATCTGGGGTGAGAACGCAGTCCCGCTGGGCACGATCGTCGTTCCATAACCGAGCGCAAGCAGGACGAGATGAACGCCATTTTTGTGCCGGGACAGAACAGTACTACCAGCAACAGGTCTTCCTGGCACGTCTGTGCGGTGATAATTGATCTGTCCCCACTGCCGCGAGAAGCAGCCCTCAGGCGGTGCTGACGCACTGGTGATGAACGTGGTGACGAAGGCCAAGTCAATCCGAACCGGATATGTGTATCTGCTCACTGTGCCACTGTTGATAGTCGCTTTCCTGCTACGCTTCGACCATCTACTGGCACGGGTGTTTCACACGGATGAATTCATCAGCATGCTGGCAGCCCACATGACGGCCCTAAAAGGAGTGCCCATCTTGCCGTCCGGTCTGCTGTACCATCAGGGGCTGTTGCTCTCCTACCTGGCAGCTCCCTTCGTATGGCTGCCCGGAGGGTCTTTCGAGGAGATGATGCGCTGGCCATCGCTGCTGGCGGGCGTGCTGACGGTGGCTGGCTTCTACCTGGTTGGCCGCAGGTTGTTCCAGTCCCCGACAGCAGGCCTGTTTGCCCTGACGCTGGCAGCGCTGGACATGCCCATGATTCTGTGGTCCGCCCGCGTGAGGATGTACTCGCTGGCAGGGCTGTTCATTCTGCTGACACTCTACTGTCTGGCACGCGGGACGTTCGTCTACCCGCGGCCTCGCTACCGCCTGGCGGCCGCGGTCTGCTTCCTGGGGGCAGTTCTATCCCATTCGGTTGCCCTGGTCGTGCTGCCGGCATGGGCGCTGGCGGTGTTGATTGTGGTAATATTGGGCCGCAAGCGATTTGATCTGACTTGGTACCGGAGAGAGTCCATCCGGCCAGGTGCGTTGGTGCTGGTGCTGGCAATAATCGCGGTCGGAGTTGGGTTTGGCGTGGCGGGACAGATTCCCTTCTTGTCGCCAACCGGTGCTGGCACCGGCGGCGGCGGCGGAGGTGCCCTGGCAGTTTTCGACAAATTCCTCGATCCGGGCGTGAGCTGGCAGCGCGTTGACGATTT
>JAUVRU010000475.1 GCA_030597485.1 Anaerolineae bacterium | reverse complement strand
CGGTCACGCCGGCGCCGGCCGGCGATCTTACGCTGGAAGAGATCAGGGACATCACTGCCGGGAGAATCGTGGTCGTTGGGGGTCTGCCTGGCGTGTTCTTTTCGCCACAGTACACCAAGGAGCACTTCGAAGGGTTCGTCCGCCAGGCCCTGTCGGCCTTTCCCCGAGGCCGGGGTTTCGTGTTGGGTGTGGCGGATCAGGTGCCGCCCGACGGCGAGTTCGAGCGTATGTGCTTGGTTAGAGATATCTTGGAGAACCGATAGTCCTACCGAAAAAGGCATTGGATTGGGAGGTATGTGATGGCGGATCGTGAGAAACAGAAGGAAGAAACAGGCGAGATGCCGGCGTGGATGGGCAACCATCCCTTCCCGCCGGACAAGAAACGGCCAACCCTCATCACGCGTGACATGGAGTTGAGCACGGTCTACGGGGTGGGGCCCAATCGGGTGGCACCTCGCATCTACGTGAGCACCGACAGAATCCTCATGTCCGATTTCAAGGTGCCGCCCGGCGGTCACTTTGAGCCGCCGGACATTCATCCCACAGACGAACCATACTACATTGCCAAGGGCGAGATCACTCTGGTCAACCCGGAAACCGGCCAGACCATCGTAGCCAAGGCCGGTGACGCGGCCTGGATACCGGCCAACGGCTGGCACATCGCCTACAACTTCGGGATGGAGGAGTGTGTGGTGGTAGCTATGATAGCGGGTGACGGCTGGGACCCCGAAGCGATGGGCTCGGCGATAGATTTCCCCGGCCAGCCGCAGTATCTGAAATCCGAGGAAGGGGCCTGACAAATGGAATCCCATCTGGACAAGATAGGCAACTGGCCTTCCAATTGCCCCCAGCTGCGGCGGGAAAAGAAGATGTTGCACCTGCCTCCTGAGAGCATGCTGCACTTCGTCCACGGCAAGGAGAACCAGACCCAGGTCAGCTTCTTCCTGAGCAACGACCAAGAGCACATTGGCATCCACACCATCACACCCAACCGTATGTCAGATCCGGAGACTCACGGAGGTGATGAGGTGTTGCTGGTGCTGGACGGGCGGCTCCAGGTACGGGTGGCCAGTCCGGACGATATTCCCGAATCGGTTTCTCACGTGGCCCATGAGGTGAACCAGGGGGAGAAGTTCTTCATCCCCGAAGGCGTGGAGCATCAATACTTCAACCTGTCTGACAGGATGTTGCGCTTTCTCTTTGCCGTGGCGCCGGATTACTAGTGACAGACTGGCAGCCGCTTTCCGACGACTGGCATCCGGCGGCGAAGCGGCTGACTACCGCTCTCCAATCTGAGAAGCAATCTGGTCGCACACTATCTCGCTGCCGGGTCTTTCCTCATGAAGCCAATCGGCGCTGTGGACACCCCTGCTGATGGTCTGGGGGGTGCCCTCAGTGTTGGGCTTGTCTGCCCGGCCAGCCTCGAATGTCGCCAGCCGGTGTGTTGCGGGAGGCACCATGAAGTTGAGGGATAAAGTGGCCATCGTGACTGGTGGTTCCAGAGGCATCGGACGGGCCGCGTGTGTCGGTTTGGCTCAAGCCGGAGCCAGGGTCGTGGTCAACTACTGTTCGCGCCCGGATAAGGCCCAAGAGGTGGTGGAACTGATCTCCGAGAGAGGCGGTGAAGCCATCGGCTACCAGGCCGATGTGTCCAAATCGGGCGAGGTGAACGAGATGGTCACTGCAACGGTAGACCACTTCGGCGGGATAGACATCCTGGTCAACAACGCTGGCATTGATCCTCGACAGACCTGGCACGAAATGACCGAAGAGAATTGGGATCATGTGTTGGGTGTGAACCTGAAAGGCCAGTTTCTCTGCGCCAAGGCGGTCTATCCCCACATGAGAGCCAGAGGCAAAGGCAAAATCATCAACGTTACTTCTGTTGCCTACTTCCTTGGGTTTCGGGACCTGTTACACTACTCTGCCTCAAAAGGGGGTATCATCGGCTTGACCAGAGCCCTGGCCCGTGAGTTGGGCTCCAGCAATATCAACGTCAACGCGGTCGCGCCCGGTGCCATTCAAACCGAATCCGAGCTGGAGGAATATCCGGATCAGGAAGCGATGGCAAGAACAATGGCCGAGCGGCAATGTCTACCGCAGCGGATACGACCGGAGGACCTGGTCGGCATCTTCGTCTTTCTGGCGTCTGACGACAGCGATCCCATCACCGGTCAGACGATTGTGGTAGACGGTGGGTGGGCATTGCACTAGCCGATCTGCCGTCAGAGCACGGCCAGCGGCCTGATTCGAATGAGGAGACGTATGGCGAACAAGAAGGTGGTGCTGGTGCATACCAGCTTCGCCGTCATTGACCTGTTCAACGGCCTGTTCGATGAGCTGATCCCGGAGGTCGGGCGGATCCACATCGTCGAGCACAGCTTGATACAGGATATCCTGGACGCAGGCCGGGTGACGCCCGAGGTCATGCGCCGCATGTGCGGCTACTTCCTCCAGGCGGATTCGATCGGGCCGGATGCGATCTTCAGCGTCTGCTCGACGGTGGGCGACGTGGTGGATGTGGCTCGGACGATGGTGAAAACCCCCATCATCAAGGTCGATGATATGATGGCAATTGACGCGGTAGCGCAAGGCGAGCGAATCGGCGTGCTGGCTACCCTGTCCAGCACCCTCGATCCGACCTGTCGTCTGCTCGAACGGGTGGCCGAGGAGAAGGGCAAGACCGTGAAGATCAAGCGGGGCCTGGTCGATGGAGCGTTTGACGAGCTCATCGCCGGCAACACGTCGCTGCACGACCAGATGGTACAGACACATCTGAAGACGCTGGCGACCGAGTGTGACCTGGTGGTTCTGGCGCAGTCGACCATGGCCCGGGTGATAGAGGGAATGGACCCGGATGAGGTGCCGGTGCCGGTTCTCTCGAGTCCCCGGCGAGCAGTATTGCAGCTCAAGCAAGTGTTGGAGGACCAACCGTGAGCAAGCCGAAAGCGATTCCGACGCGGCATGCCTTTGGTGAGGAGTTGGTGGCGCT
>JAUVRU010000306.1 GCA_030597485.1 Anaerolineae bacterium | reverse complement strand
GCGATTTGGAGCCTGGGACTGTCTCTCTTCTGTGTGTCATTGGTTTGTGTTATGCTCTTGCAAACAGGTGATTGTCGAAAGGATGGTCCGCGTCTGGCCGCAGGATGCCGGATGCGGGTGCCTCCGCTATGGAAGACCCAATCTGGTGAGACGGATGATGTTGTCCTTCGTCCGATGTCCGTCGGCGTCGACAACCGGCAGCCGGGTCATAGACGATGGGTAGTACATGCCAACGGCCAGGGTGTAATCGCCCGGGGGCAGGTCCCCAGGTGCTATCAGTCGTGGATCGGCGACGATGAGGCCCGGCTGCCAGGCTGAGACAGGGTAAAGATCGGCCAGTGGCGGCGAGTCAGCACCCCACACCAGTTGATCGTGCTCGTCCAGCAGGTGCACGAAAACGACGGTGTCCGTCTCCAGCAGC
Source organism: Anaerolineae bacterium (assembly GCA_030597485.1). Classification (GTDB taxonomy): domain Bacteria; phylum Chloroflexota; class Anaerolineae; order 4572-78; family NAK82; genus JAUVRU01. Next base: position 3,642 of record JAUVRU010000306.1, on the reverse strand, counting down.
TCCGTGCTTTGCCAGTAGAGGGTGAGCGTATCCGCGGCCGCGTCCCAATCATAACCCAGCAGCCGGATGTGGCTGTCCAGCCGATAGTCAACTGGATTGGGCACATCCGCCCGGCGCAAGCCCCGACCAGGCTTCACCCTGACTGTCTGCAAGGTGACGGTGTCGTCCTGGTTGTCGCCCGCAGCGGGCAACCTCTCACCCGTTTCGGGATCGTAGAGGCCGGCGCGCAGAAGGAATCTGGCGGGCGGCACGTCGGGCGATATGTGCAGAAGGTGCTCGTCGCGGACGTAATGGGCTGTGTCCCAGGTGGAGGTGGGGATGTCGATCTGGGCGGTGGAGTCGCCGGGGTGGAAGTTGTCGCTGATGGCCCACGTCCGTTGGTCGGTGGGAGCGTCCAGGTGCACGAAACTGCGATAATTGGTGTGGGTGGGGCGTTGAGCCTGCCAGTATAACACCACCCGCAGCGTTCCTCCCTGGGCGACCTCATCGCGGTCCACATCATACCCCAGAAGCCAGAATCGGTCATCGAGGTTGACCTCCAATGGATGTTGAACACCGACTACCTGGCCGGCCGGGGATTGGCGACGGAACCACGTGGTGTGGGGATCGATGACCAGTTGCTTGACAAGAAACGTCGCCAGCAACACACCGGCCACCAGACAAGCTGAGCGCCACGACCAGCCCCGGTGAAAGTCTGCGGAAGCAGTCTGGGCGATGGCAGGGTGCGAAGTAAGGGGGGGCTCATGGCCGGTCTGGGGAGGAAACAGGCGTCTTCTCCGCACGTGCGAGACAATCCTGTTGCCGCCCAGCCACAGGGTGAGCAGTCCTACGGTCCCCAGTGTCAGACCGGTGATGAGGTTGAATGCGGTGCGAAGCGGCGTGTCGCCGAATCTGAGGCGAACGTCGTGTGAGCCGCTGGGGATGGGCACGGTGATGAATCCGCTCCCCGGCTCAATAACGATGCTGACAGGTTGGCCGTCTACCCAGGCTCTCCAGCCGGGGAAGTAGTAGGTCAGGAATCGGGCCTGAAAGGGGCGGGGGCTGTCGAATCGATAGCCGTCGCTTATGTTGGTATGCTCTGTTGCCTGGGCGGTGGCCCCTTCCGGCAGGCTGGCGCGATCCAGCTTCTCAATGCGGGCGATATCGACCTCGGATGTGTTCTGGGCCATCGCCTGGGCCAGAGGTGAGGTGGTGGGCACTGTCTCCACCCAGCGGGGTAGGTATTCGCCCACGGTAGTGGAGCCGATGGTGCGGGTGGCCATCTCAAAGCTGGCCATGTCTGCCAGGGTATCACCGTAGTGAGCGAACGGGGCAAATGGGTAGAGATACACAGCCGACCCCAGCAACACGGCCAGCGCGGCGACCAGGGATACGGCTGTAGGCAAATGCTCCTTCGCCGACGGGGACCTGGTGGAGGGAGGTTTCTGAGTCACTCCTTCACCAGAGACGGAAAAAAATATCCCGATGCTGGCTCCGGCCAGAAATGCCAGACTCAAGTTGGCCAGGCCGAGCAGCCTCCAGGGGAACTCCGCCACTGCCAGAAAGGGGACATCGCGCCAGAGTGGTTCCGAGGCGGGCAACACCATGAACACGCATAAGGCGAGCAGGCTCACGAAGAAGATGCCTTGAGCCAGCAGGCTGCCCGATCTGCGGTGGCGCAGCAGTCCCAGCAAGCCCATCGCTGAGAGGATCAGGGTTGCGATTCCCAGGCTGAAGGGAACCCAGGGGTTGGCAGCTTGGGTATCCAGGGGCTGGGGCCAGGCCAGCAGTTCGTGCCAGTTGAGGAACCGCAGGAAAAAGGGGCTGATGCTGATATACGCATCCTCAACGGCGTGGGTCCACTTCCGCTCGATCAGGGCCGGCAACCAGAAGAAGGTGGTCCACAACAATCCCATACCCAACCCGGCCGCCACAGCTGCCAGCCGTCGCTGAGGTCGAGGGTCCTGGCCCTCGTCGTGGCGATGGCCCAACCAGAGCACCACGGCGTAGCCGGCGGCTACCGGTGCCAGCACCAGGGCGTGGAAGAGGTGGGTCAGGATTACCGCTCCGAAGAGGAAGGCAGCCAGCAGCATGTTGAACCAGTGGCTGTGGCGATAGACGCGGCCAATGGACCAGAGAACCCAGGGGAAGAGGCCGATGGCCAGATACTGGGGGTAGTTGCCGCCGTAGAGCAGGACTTCGCGCAGGGCGAACGGGGCCAGCAGGTAGACCGCCGCTGCGACCAGCCCTGCTTTGCCGCCCAGGTTGTCGCGAACGAAAAGGTAAGCGCCCAGGGCGTAGCCCAGCGCTGTCAGGAGGACCATACCCTTGAGGCTGGCTTCCAAAGAGAGTCCCGTCAATTGCAAACCCAGCGGGATGAGGTACGGCAGCGGTGGGGCAAAATCCCAGAGCGGTAGCCCATACCCATAGGCCAGGTGGGGCGACCATCGCGGATAGGCGACCCCAGCGCCCCACGAGTGGGCGAATTCCAGCGTCCGGTAGAAATGGATCGGGGCGTCAGCGGTGCCCGGCAGGCCGGGTTGCAGCAAGGGCAGCACCACGAAAAGTGCCAGCAATGCGGCCAGGCATAGTCCAGGGTCAAGTCGTCGCAGAGCACCCACTGGACGTGTGGTCGTCGTCGTGGGGGAGTCTTGGTTGCTCAAGAGGGCATACCTCTCCAGGAGAATGGCTGCGAACCTATGGCCGCCAGCCCGCTCCTCCGCGGGCGCGCTTGTCCGGGCCAACAATCGCCGTTGCTGATTATAGTCCAGGACTTGTCAAAGATCAACAGATTGTATATGGTAGGGTGTGTTCGGATTTGGGGGCGAATATCCAGACTTCCGAAGTTTTCGTGTTAGCCTGCATCCATTCTGGCTGGCTTGAGACCGAATCTGGCTGCAAAACCGGTGGACGCCAGCAAACTTCGGAAGTCTTTGCCCCAAGAATCGAACACACTCTATATGGTAGGTACCGTATCAAGAGACACACCGGCTTTGAGGTGATAGCTTCATCAAGGAGAGTGGCGTGCAGATCACGATGGTGTTGCCAACCTATGACGAACGAGAGAACATCGTACCGCTTATCGAGCGGGGCCTGTCGGCGCTGGCTGACTATCAGGCCGAGATGCTGGTGGTGGACGATGACTCGCCGGATGGTACGTGGCAGGTGGTGGAATCTCTGGCCGAGCGGGATCCGCGAGTGCGTCTGATCCGGCGCGTCCACGAACGGGGATTGACCAGCGCCATCGCGGCCGGCATCACCAACGCGCGGGGGGAGTGGGTGGGGTGGATGGACTGTGACCTGTCGATGCCGCCTGAGGACCTGCCCCGGCTGGCTGCGGCATTGGCTGACGGTGCCGACGTGGCGGTGGGGTCGCGCTACGTGGCCGGCGGGCGGGACGTGGCTCACTCCTGGGTAGCGCTGGCCTTCAGCCGAACCATCAACCTGATGGCCTCGCTGCGGCTGGACGGGCGGGTAAGAGATTACACCAGCGGGTTCATGCTGGCCCGGCGGCAGGTGTTCGACCAGATCGACCTGCGGGGCGATTACGGCGAGTATTGCATCGACCTGCTGTACCGGGCCCTGCGGGCTGGCTTCCGCGTCGTCGAGGTGCCGTATTCTTGCATCCCGCGCGAGGCTGGCGAGTCGAAAACGGCCACCAAT
>JAUVRU010000134.1 GCA_030597485.1 Anaerolineae bacterium | reverse complement strand
GCCAATGATGCTCACGTCTCGCATTAGAAAACCGTCTCCGCCTGCCGGGTCTTGAGCTGTACAATAGGACTGGCAGTCCTTCATTGGCGACTCTACCCCAGGATTTGCTGTCCCTGTCGGACTGGCTGATCTTGTGTGAGGACTCGTGATCAGGACTGCCAGTCCTATCCAGGATTCTCCAACAACATTCCCGAATCCTCAACCCAAGACCGGTCTAGCTCATTATCAACTTCTTCCGATAACGCACATAGGTAGCGTAATCAACCTCTTGCCGACGAGATATGTAATCCTGCGTCTGGGGAGCAAGGTGCTGTCGCTCGGTGACCAGATCGGTGACGCGAAGGCTGAATGCATCGCTGCCGGCTCCGGAGCCAAACGAAACAGCCAATATGGTGTCACCGGGCCCGGCCTCGTCCAGGATGGCCGTGAGCCCCAGCATGGATGACCCGGCATAGGTGTTGCCCACGACGGGGCAGAGCAAGCCAGTGGCCCACTGCTCGGGCTTGAATCCAAGGGTCTTGGCTGCGCGCTCCGGGAATTTGGCATTGGGCTGGTGCAACACCACGTGGGCGAAGTCCTCTGCTGTCCGCCCCGTCTGCTCCATCAGGTCCCTCGCCGCTGAGATGACGTGCTTGAAATAGGCCGGCTCTCCGGTGAAGCGCTGCCCGTGACTGGGATAGTGCATGGTTGGGCGACGCCAGAAATCCGGGGTGTCGGTGACATACGAAAGGCTGCCCTCAAACACAGCCAGGCTTTCGCCGGCCGGGCCGATCAGGTAGGCCGCACCGCCAGCCGCTGCCGTGTACTCCAGCGCATCGCCGGGACGCCCTTGGGCTGTGTCGGCTCCGATACTCAACACGTAGGAAGCCATGCCGCTGGCCACGAATCCCATTCCGGCCTGCATCGCCTCCGTGCCCGCCTTGCAGGCAAACTCCCAGTCCGCTGCCTCAGTGTAAGGCGTGGCTCCGATGGCCTCAGCCACGACAGTGCTGGTCGGCTTGACGGCGTAGGGATGGCTCTCACTGCCCACCCACACCGCGCCAATGAGCTGGGGGTCTATCTGCGCCCGTGTCAGGGCATTGCGAGCCGCTTCCAGGGCGATGGTAAGGGTGTCTTCGTCAAGGCCGGGTACCGCCTTCTCCTTGACCGGCAGTCCCCCCCCGCCACCCTTCCATACCCGAGCAACCTCGGTCGCCGGCAGCCGATAGCGGGGGACATAGGCCCCGTAGCCTACGATGCCAACATCATTGGACGGTTTCATCATTTGCATAGTTCACATCCCGCTCGCGGGCCTGACTCGTTCCTTCGCTCATTCGCTGACTCGTCGCAGATCCCGCTCGCGGGGCTCATTCGAGAATCTCCCGCTCCTCGACAAGGCGGGCGGCTACCTTCTCGATCTCGTCGCCGCTGGCACCGGCGGCCATCGCCACCTGGCGAGCATGGAGGCTCATGTGGCCTCGCTGAATGCCCTCCGTCGCCAGAGCACGCAAGGCGGCCAGGTTCTGGGCCAGTCCAACCGCCACGATAATCTCAGCCAGATCTCGGGCGGTGTCAACGCCCAGGATCTTGAGCGTCACTTTCGGCAGGGGATGCGCCCGTATCGCTCCTCCCACCACGCCGACTGCCATTGGCATCTCCAGCGTTCCTGCCAGATCGCCCTCAGGTGTCTTGCCCCATTGGGAAAGGGATGTGTACTGACCATGCCGGGCTGCGTAGGCGTGGGCGCCGGCCTCGATGGCACGCCAATCGTTTCCGGTGGCCAGCACGACCGCGTCCACCCCGTTCATGATCCCCTTGTTATGCGTGGCCGCCCGGTAGGGATCGGCGGCCGCCAGCGCGCCAGCCTCGACAATGCGGTTCACGACCTGGCCTCCCTCAAAAGTGCGCCCATCGGATTCAAAGGTCAGCGCGTCAGCAGGTATCACACACTTGGCGCGCGCCAGCCGCCGATCGGCCAGGTTGCTCAGAATTCGCAGGAGCACCCGGCCACCAGTGATCTCTTCAATCAACGGCGCCAGCGCCTCGGCTGCCGTGTTCACTACATTGGCGCCCATCGCGTCGCGGGTGTCAAAGATGAGATGTACCACCAGCATCGGCCCGGAAGTGCTTTGCTCAATCGTGCGCACCTCCACATCGCGGGCGCCGCCGCCCAGCCCCACGATCACCGGATCTGTCTCGTCGGCCAGCTCGAGCAACTGTTCCTTTCGCGACAGGAGATCGAACCGGGCGGATTCCAGATTGGGCACGTCAACTACCTGTATCTGACCTATCATCTCCGGAGGAGTGGATGACGTCAGGAATCCACCACCCGCCCTGGCCAGCTTGGCAGCGAAACTGGCACCGGCCACCACGCTGGGCTCCTCGATGACCATGGGAACCAACACGTCACGCCCGTTGATAAGGAAGTTGGTGGCAATCGCCAGCGGTAGACTGTGCAGCCCCACCACGTTCTCAATCATGTGGTCGGCGAGGTGGATGGTGAGGCCGGCGGCTCCATTAACAATGGCCCGTTCTTCCTCGGCCAGACCCGCGATGGCAGACAGGGTTGACAATCGGTCATCTATGGAATAGTTGTAGAAACCAGGCAACTGAGATGATTGTGCCATCTCTATCTCCCACCGAGGCCCAAAAAAACAGCCGACCCAAACAAGTTCGGCTGCGGGCTCGCTGTCTTTCACTATAACACACAATGGCTGTCAAAAGCTATCAGATTGGCCCTATCAGGCAGGTTTCTTTCCCACCGTGGCCAAGTATATCACAAACTGCTCCTCCCCATCCAGCCCGAGCAGGCGATTGGCCGCCTCATCATCAAAGGCGGCAATGGCGCATACGCCGCAATCGATGGACTCGGCTGCCAGGTAGAGATTCTGACATACGTGACCGGCGTCCAGGTGCATATATCGATAGCCTCTTTCGCCATAGCGCCATGTCATACGGTACGAATCCACGGTCCAGGCAAATGTCACCGCGCCTGCCTTCACCATTCGCTGTCCACCGCAGGCCGCCACCATGCGGTCTGACAGTCCGGACTCCAGGTTGATCTCCACCAGTTTGTGCTCGATGGCCAGGAATCGGTACAGGCCAGGTGTCAACCCCTGCACAGTGTTCACCAGCAGATAGGTTTCAAAGGCGTGGCGAGCCCCCGCTGAGGGCACGGTCCTCAGCGTTACCGGCATGCTGACGCCCCCCTTCACGCCCTGCGTGCACCACAACAGATACGACAGTTCCGGCAGCGATAAAGGGCCCTTCGTGTATTTGCGCACGCTCCTGCGGTTTTCTATCGCCTCTCTCAGATCAAGGCTGGCCACGATCACGTCGACCGGCGCCGGCAACTCGACGACAGGCTGGGTCGGGTCATACTCTGTCTGCAGTGGAGGCTGGGGCAGTCCTCTGCTTTGATCTGACATCCCCATGTGCCGATATTGTGTCCTTCTCATGAACTCATAGCCGATTCCGCTGGTCATATGCGCCCCCCCCGTGCCTGGGCTGTGTCCTTTGTCGACCAATACGAAGCCAGAACATACATACTATGTCACATCTGCGGCGCCAGTGCCGCGCATGAACGATATCTGACTCCACTGAAAAGAGGAGAGATTTACCGCACACCTGCCCCCACCTGCACTTGCGCTGCGCGCAAGCGCGGTGCAAGTGTGCACTGCCGCGCAGCGGCGGTGCCAGGGGGAGCACGCAGAGTCTGCAGAGATTTCATAAGGTTTTCTCTGCGTTCTTGGCGGTCTCAGCGGTGAGAAGATACTTGTCTGGCGAGTCATATCTTACTTTGATAAAGACGTTTGCGCCAGTTCTCTCTGGTCGCACCTTCTCAAGTGGGCGGCAGTGCGCTGGTCAGTCTGAAGCCACGCGGACCGCGCTCAATGAGATCCGCAAGTAGGAGAGGGGTCTAACCGTGGTGGGTATGCCGCCTGGTGGGACGATTGCCTTGCCGTCAGGTTACATCGACCTGCGCCTGGTGGACAACCGTCAAGAATGGCCTCTCCCAGGATTCCATGTTATGCTCACGGCGTGACACGAGTCTTAGCAGGAGAAAGGGCTATACATGCCCCCTGACGAAAGACAACAAAAGACCATCCTGGCGGTCAATCTGGGACTGGCCGCCAACATCTTGCTGGCTGCGCTGAAGACAAGCATTGGCGTTCTAGGTCACAGCCCCGCTCTGCTCGCCGACGGTATTAACTCCACCTCTGATGTGGCTTACGGCGTCATCGTCGCCGTATTCGTGCGGCTGTCTCGGATACCGCCCGATCGTGAGCATCCCTACGGTCACCGCCAGCTGGAAACCATCGCAGCAGTGATCGTGGGCGCGTTTGTCATTACCACGGCCATCGCCATTTTCTGGCATTCAGTTAGCAAAGTCTACGACCTGTGGACCGGGCAAGGGGACTTCGGCGGGGCCGCAATCATTGCCTTGTGGGTGGCCTTGTTCACGGTCGTCCTGAAGCTGGGGCTGACTGTGTTCACCCAACGGCTTGGCCAACAGACGAAGAACACCGCCGTGCTGGCGCTGGCCTACGACCATCGCAAGGACATATTGTCGGCCTTGGCCGCTGCCGTCGGCATCTTTCTGGGCCGCAGGGGGTTGCCCTGGGTGGACCCACTGGCCGGGGCACTGGTCGCGCTGGTGATCCTGCGGACGGGTATCGAGATTCTGCGCGAATCGTCGACAGGCTTGATGGGCACTGTACCGGACCAGCCACTTGCCCAACAGGTGAGGGGGCTGTTGAGCGCCGTTCCAGGTGGGACACAGAGCGAGGAGATCCACGCCCACCGGCTTGGACCCTATTTGATCGTGAACGTCACTATTGGTATCGATGGCTCGCTGACTGTAGCGGCCGGTGACGAGATTGCCTCGCAGGTGGAGCACATGCTGCACCACCAGATTGAGTTCTTGCCTCAGGTTTACGTCCACTATCACCCAGCCAGGATACCAGCGGAAAGAACGCCAGTGCCACGGATCTCGAATCCGTCGCCTTGACCAGCACCTACCTGGCACAACAACCGAAGATGTTTCCATCACTGACGGCCCAGCTTCGGCCACCTGAGACTGATGGTCAACCCATGCTCTAGGGATGCTATCCAGGCAGTTGGGATGGCGGGATGTCTCCTAGCAGCGGATTCTGCTGATCCCTCTTGGAGAGGACAGGTGCCTCGACACCCCATTCGAGGCCCAGTGCTGGATCATTCCAGGCTACACCGTACTCGTCGGTTGAGTCGTAGTAGTTATCCACCAGGTATGTGAGGATGGAGTCAGTGAGAGAAAAAAAGCCGTGCGCCACCCCAATGGGAATGAAAACGCCTACCGGGTTGCCCTCGCCAATCTCAATGGTCTGGCTGGCTCCCTGGGTGGACGAGCCAGGTCGCAGATCCACCAGCCCCACCCGTATAGCCCCCTGGGGCACGTACCAGTAGTCTACCTGCCGGTGATGATAGTGAAGTCCGCGCAAGACGTTGGCCCGGCTGTAGCTGCAGTTGGTCTGGATGATGTTCCAACGCATCTCTGGAAACCACTCTGTGCGGAAGGTTTCCATAAAGCGTCCCCGCTCATCAGTCCAAAACCGCAGTTGGGTGAATCTGACACCGGCGATGATCTGCGATTCGAGTATTTCGGTCATTGATGCCAGTCCCTTCGCATGTGGGTTCCATTGGGGTCAGTATAACACGCCTGATTTGAGCTGACAATTGGATTGTCTGGTCCGGGTGCTGCTATCTTGGCGAGGGTGACCTACTCCAGCGATGCTTCCCTTTGCACGCACCGCCGGGGCAAGGTAAAATGGACGCGACATGCATCCCGTGTCCCTTGAGATACGAGGTTTGGCTGGTATGAGCGCTCTATGAAAAGATACCGTTACGTCATCCTGGCACCATTGATCCTGATGGCAATTGCCTTCGGCGCCTGCCGTTGGGCGCACACGCTGCAACGTTCCGTAGCTGAGTATACATCCCCTCTGGCAGGCTCCCCGGTTCATCCTGGCGAGCCATTGCCTCCCTTGACTCAGCGGGTGGTTATCATCGTCGTGAGTGGCATCAGCTACGAGGCGGCGATGCAAGCGGACATGCCTATCTTCCACACGCTACGCAGAGCCGGCGCCTCCGCCCCCAGGGTCAGTCGCCCGCCTACTTACTGGCAATCCGCGCGGACCACCTTGATGACCGGCGTCTGGCCCGACCTGACCAACGCCGCTGTCAGCGACAGTGGGGGCGATTCGCGACTCACCCCCGGGGCGATTCGCGAATCGCCCCTACTGCGCCCGATAACGCTCGACCACATTGCAGCCGCCGCCAGGGACG
>JAUVRU010000387.1 GCA_030597485.1 Anaerolineae bacterium | reverse complement strand
GTGACCGGTACTGCCCCCACGGAGATGTTGCTCCCCACCTGCGTGGTGCAAGAGCTATCCGAGTACAGGCGAAAAACCATGTCCCGATTGCCAGTCACCGGCACACCGCTTTCCTTAAGCTCACCCTGGAAATTGATGCGGCTGTTCACCGTGGCCGCGATGGAGACACCATCCTGCGGCTGCACATCTGCTTCCGGTTGCGGACCCTGCGCCATAGCGGAGCCAATGGCCCACAGCAAGGTCAACAGTCCCAGCGTTAGGCTGAGAGAGACCATCCATTTACGCGACATTTTGACGTTCATCGTTTGCCTCCCAATCTTCGTTGGCTAACTTGCCATTTGTCGATTCGTCCACCTACCGGTTCGTCATATGCTCATGCGCCCCTCCTATGCCCCACCGCAGCGAACCGCCTCACGCCGGGCCCAGTCTGCCAGGGCAGTGCGCCCCAGCGCCTGGTACAGGTCCGCCAGGTGACGATAGGCCACGGCATCGGTAGCGTCCAAATCCACTGCTCGTTCCAGTTGGGCCAGGCCCTCCTCCAGCCTCCCCTGCCGGACCAGCACCAGCCCCAACACCGTGTGGGTGGTCGCCATGTTCGGGGCCAGGTCCAGTGCCCGCTGATAGGCCGCCTCCGCCTGCGGGTAGCGTTGCGCCTCTGCCTCTCCCCACATCTCGTACAGATCTCCCCGCGCCGTCCAGATCAGGGGATCATTGGGACTGAGCGAATCGGCTGCCACCAGTTGGGCCTGCGCGGCCGCGGGGTTGCCTGACTCGAAGTAGAGCCGGCTCAACCGCAGGTGGTACTCGGGTTCCAATGACCAGAGACGCGCGGCTCGTTCCGCCGCCGCCAGCCGCCTGTTGAGGGACGCTTTTGCTTGCTTTGCCTGCCAGCAGGCCGCGTCGGCCAGCAACGGACGCAGGCAGAGCAGGCCAATGAGGGCCAGCGTTGCCAGAAGGGGTGGCAGGTACGGCAGCCAGGCTGTCGTTGGCCTTGAGGCAGCGGTCATGTCCTGCGTGGATACGGTCAGCCCCCGCCCCACGGCCGCCGCCAGCCCCAGCAGCAGCCAGAATATGGTCGCAGTGGCCGTCAGGTCAAAGCTGAACTGGAGATCTACAAGGTGTCCCATCACGGCCGCCGTCAGCGCCACCCACACGGTCCGCTCCCATCTGTCGGCGGCATAACGCAACCCGCGCCACGCCAGCAGGGCAACGCTGGCCAGCAGGGCTCCAAAAACCACCAGCCCTGTCAGCCCTACGCTCATAGCCAAGTCCAGCCACAGATTGTGAGCCCGGTCCACGCTGGTGTGCCGTCCCTGGTAGTAGACCAGTTGGGGAGGAAAGACACGAGCAAAGACTGTCCGCATCGTCTCCGGGCCATATCCCAGCCAGGGGCGGCTGGCGATCAGGGGCAGTGTGGTCCGCCAGATGGTGAGCCGGGCGGCCGGGGAGCCGACATCGGTGCGGTGCAATGCTGCCAGGAAGTCGTCGCCGGGAACACGGGCTAGACCCGGCAGCGGGTTCCCGGACCCGCCGACCAATACCACAAAGCCCGCCACCAGCACGACAAGCGCCAGTGTTGCCAGCGCCAGTCGGCGGTTGCGAGCAGCCAACGCCCAAGCCAATGCGAAGGTCAGTGCGGCCGCGGCCAACCCCATCCAGGCGCCCCGCGCCCCGGTCAAAGCTAGGCAGACCAGTTGACCTGCCACAAGCGCCACGTAGGGCCAGCGGCGGCGGGCTAGGAGCGCCCGGCCTGCTGTCAGCGGCAAGGCCAATACCAGGTAGGATCCCAAGAAAGTGGCGCGCCCGATGGTTGACAACACAGGAGAAGCAGCATCGGTGCGCCACATCAGCGGATCCAACGCCGCCGCCTGCAAGAAGGCGTAGGCAACGACAGGTGCGCTGCCCCAGACGATAGCCGTCAGCAGCCTCTCTGCTTGAGCGCGAGTGCGCAACCCGGTGGCAGTGAGCAGAAACAGGGCCACGTACGCCCCGAGGGTAAGCAGCCCCTGCCGCCGCTCGTAGGAACCCCACAGGCTGGTGCGAGGGTTGACGGAGAGGACTGTGGCCAGAATCACCACCAGCCCGAAAGCCAGTCCGAGCCAGAGGGCAGCCCCATCTCGCCGTGATCGGCCGGGGGTCACCCAAGCCTCGACACCCTGCACTGCCGCCGCCAGACCCATTAGCAGGACCAAACCCTGGAGTAAGGCCGACTTGGGTGCTTCAAACGCATTGCAGCCCCAGGGGTTGAAGACCACGGGAACGGCCACGGCGGCTGTGAGCCAGACAGCCTCCTGCGCTCGCGCACACAAGATGCTCATTGCTCCAGTCTCCTGCAGATACAATTCTGCGGGGGGTGATTTGCGGTCAGTATATCATTATGCCACGGGAAGCACAATGAACTGTTTGCCATCGGTTTCTTGCCACAGCATTTGGACGACGGCAGAGCGTTTGATATCCGTGAAACGGCGCGAGTGCACTTGGTGGCGCGAGGTCACCCATACCGGCCGCGCAGGGTGGTGCAAGCATCGCTGGTGGCCAAGACGCCCTGGCGGGCGCTGTCACTGTCCCTGCCACCAATCCTTGCGCGAACGGGGGTCCATGAAAGCGCCGTTGTCCCGGATGGCGAGGCCAATCTCGTCGCCCCGAGCCCGGGCAAATGCCTGCCCTGGCCGTAACGCTGGCAGCTGGCCGCGACCGCTGCTGTTCCACGTCTGGTAAAGCGCCAGCAGGGAGGGCTCTACGCAGATGTTTTGCAGGTGCAGCGTGTAGCCATTCACCACGTTGTCGTCGCGGGTATACTTGAGGGTGATCCGGTCTGGGCTGGCGTGCAGCACCAGCACCTCGTAGCCGTTTCCGATGGTATAGCCGGAGTCAGGGACGTGGATGGTCTCGCCTGGGGTCACAGTCAGCCCGGCCCAAGTGACTGCTGGATAGGCAATCAGGGGGCCCCGGCAGTTGCAACCCCAGTTCCAGTCATGGACCTGGTGGACCGAGCTGAAGGCAGGGGATCGGTTGTCCGAAAAGAGGCCTGCAAACCGCGGCGCGTTGGGGTCCCCACTGCCGCTGTAGTCTATTAGCCCCACGTGGGCGGCCGCTGGCTGGTGACCACGCAAGGCCAGGTTTAGATCGGCGTGTGCGTCGGCGGGCCGATCAGTCGGGGGCGGATTCACCCGCAGCACGCCGAAGCTTTCGCCCAGGATGGGCTGGCAGACCTCCGTTTCGGTGATGGGCGGCAGATAGACGTGGCTGGTGAGAGCATCCGCATAGTGGATAACAGAACTGTCAGGCTGCCCCGTCGACGCCGCAGCATTCACCACTGGACCGGCCAGGCAGCTGATGCTCAGCAGGCCGAACAGCAGTATCAACCCCCAGGCCAGGAGGAGTGAAACGCGAATGATCCTCCAACGCCCGTTGAACACCTTGACCTCGGCGCGTGTCTCCTGCGCTGGCGCCAGGTGGCGTGTCACAGTGACACCCCCTCAAGGTGTTTCCGCACATCGGCGATGGTCTGTTCCCTGGTCTCGAACTGG
>JAUVRU010000398.1 GCA_030597485.1 Anaerolineae bacterium | reverse complement strand
CGACCGAAGGAGATTCCTGATCTTGTGATTGTGGCTCCCGACATCGGCGGCATCAAGCATGCTCGCAACCTGGCCCAGGCGCTCCACGCTCCCCTGGCTGTCATCGAGAAGCGGCGTATACAAAGAGAGGACGGCAGCGTGGCCAAGGCGTTGAACGTCATCGGTGACATCAAGGGGAGAAATGTCATCATTTTCGATGATGAGATCGATACTGGTGGTACGGTGGCGCAGGCAGTCGTGTTTTTGCAGGAGGCTGGCGCCAAGAGCGTCTACGTGGGCGTCACCCATGCTGTCTTCTCCGACCCGGCAGTGGAGCGACTGAGCAGCGTTCCAATCGAGGAAGTCGTTGTTACCGATACCATCCCGCTACCACCGCGCAAACGAATGCCCAATATGACCATCCTCTCTATAGATAAGCTGCTGGCCGAAGTCATCGATCGCATTCATCGCGGCACTTCGGTTGGAGAGCTGTTTGGCGAGTAGCTCTCATTCCGGCCCACTTGCCCCACTGCGGACGAGAACGGATGCTTCTGACCCCCGCAGTTTCATCCCCTTGGAAAGGAAAGTGTAACACACTGATGGGTTTTGGTTTCGGACGGAAGGCAACTGATCAAAGTGAAAACGTCATTCTTGACGGTGAAATCGTGGGTCGCCTGCGTGCTGGCCTGGCTGACCTGCTTGAGGTGACTGACTTATCAGTACCCCGGCAGGCACAGCAGGGTACAGTGGTGTTCACCGGGCGTCTGCTGGTGGACGACCCCGACACAGCATATGATCTGCTTGCCGAGCGATGGGTCCATTATGAGTATACGCCTCAGTTGCGCAACTACAAGGGACAACACCAGGTCATCGCCAATCCAGGTTTGGTGAAGCCCCGTCCGGCAAATGTCTGGGTCAATGTGGTGCTATTCGTTGTCACCGTGATGTCGGTTGTATTCATCGGTGCGCTCAATCAGGGGGCCGATCCCTTGAGCAATCCGGCATCCATTATTGCAGGAGTACCCTTCGCCTTCACTTTGTTGATAATCTTGGGGGCGCATGAGTTCGGTCACTATTTCGCTGCTCGCCATCACAAGGTAGCGGTGACGTTGCCCTACTTCATCCCAATGCCCTTGAGTTTCGTGGGAACGTTTGGCGCGTTCATCCAGCTGCGGTCGCCAGTGCATAATCGCAATCAGTTGTTCGACGTGGGAGTGGCGGGTCCACTGGCGGGGCTGGTGGTTGCCATACCTCTGCTGTTATATGGGTTGGCGATATCCCCGGTAGAACCATTGCCGGTCGAAGGGGGGTACATCCTCGAGGGGAATTCCCTATTGTATCTGGGGGCTAAGTACCTGATTCACAGCCAGATTCTCCCGAGCGACGGCCTGGATGTCATGCTGGATCCAATCGCCTTCGCCGCGTGGTTCGGGGTGCTGGTCACCGCTTTCAACCTGTTGCCGGTGGGTCAGCTCGATGGCGGTCACGTGATGTTTGCTCTCATTGGCGAGAAGGCCAGGACGGTCGCCCTGCTGTTCGTTGCAATCCTGGTGGTGATGGGAATAGCGCTTTGGCCGGGGTGGATCACCTGGGCGATACTCATCTTCCTGCTGGGCCTGGGCCACCCGCCCCCGATGAATGACATCACCCCTCTCAGCGGCAACCGGAAGGCGCTGGCTCTGTTGGTCATCGCCATCTTCCTGCTGGTGTTTGTGCCAGTGCCGCTGAGGGTCATTCCTGCGCTCTAGGATAGCATCGGCGGACCGCATGGTGTGCCGTGGATCTGTAATCCACCGCACACAAACTGGACGTTGGCGATTCCTCTGGCACCACTATACCTTGAGGAGCGAGGCCTCCTTGGATGCCGGATTTCGTGGCCCGGTTCGCATCTGACGCGAAGCGTGCAAATATCATACCCTCTGGGTGCTCCTCGATTCGTCAGAGTCCACTCAAAAAAGAAATCTCAGCTGGCGCTGCGCACTCTGGCCTCATAATAGCCATATTGTCATGCTTATTGGTGCCCGAAGGGCGTGTCGACTGCGGTGAGAATGGGCCTCAGAGCGCCGTGACTTCAATAGGCACGGGCAAAGACGGCAATCTCTTGTGCCTGGTTGCCGCATACCACACACAGGCCGGTCCCGCCCGGCTGATCGAAAGGAATGCAGCGGATAGTGGCCTTGGTGTCTTGCTGGATCTTCTCCTCGCATTCAGCCGCCCCGCACCACCAAGCGCGGGCGAAACCCTTGGCCACTGCCTCCTGAAGAGATTCGTAGTCGGTTGGCTCAAGAGTGTTGGCGTCCCGGAACTCGGTGGCACGTGACAGCAAGGTGCTCTGGATATCTGTCAGCATGTCGGTGACTGCGTCGGCCAAGCCTGCCAGGGGCACGAACGATTTGCCAGCACGGCCGGGCTGGTCACGACGGGCGAGCACTGCCTGTTCTTTGGCCACATCCTTGGGACCGATTTCGATGCGCACCGGCACGCCGCGCAGCTCCCACTCGTTGAACTTCCAGCCGGGAGCGTCTTCATCGCGATCATCCACCTTGAACCGTACATCCCGATCGGCCAGAGCCACCTTCACCCTCTCGGCGGATCCCATCACCAGGCTCCTTTGTTCATCATTCTTCCAGATGGGCACGATCACCGCCTGGATGGGTGCCAGTTTGGGCGGCAGAACCAGCCCCTGATCATCGCCGTGCACCATGATGATGGATCCCACCATGCGGGTGCTCACCCCCCAGCTGGAAGTCCAGCAGTATTGCAGCTCATTGCTCCGGTCCAGGTATTTGATGTCAAACGCTTTGGCAAAGTTCTGTCCCAGATTGTGTGAAGTGCCATCCTGCAATGCCCGACAGTCACCCATCATCGCCTCAATGCTGTAAGATGCCTCCGCCCCGGCGAATCTCTCGCTTTCGCTCTTGCGGCCAGGGATAACCGGGGTGGCTGCGTCATTGACGGCAAAGTCGGTGTACACATCCAACATGCGCAGGGTTTCCTCCTGCGCCTCGTCGTTGGTGGCGTGGGCTGTGTGCCCCTCCTGCCACAGGAATTCCATAGTCCGCAAGAAGAGCCGGGTTCGCATTTCCCAGCGCACTACATTGGCCCACTGGTTGATCAGTATGGGCAGGTCACGGTACGATTGGATCCATTGGCTATACATATGCCCGATAATTGTCTCCGAGGTAGGTCGTACTACCAGGGGTTCCTCCAGCTCCTTTCCGCCGCCGTGGGTGACAACTGCCAATTCCGGTGAGAACCCTTCCACGTGTTTGGCTTCCTTCTGGATAAAGCTCAGCGGGATCAGAAGGGGGAAATAGGCGTTCTCGTGTCCCGTCTCCTTGAATCGGCGGTCGAGGCCTTCCTTGACATTCTCCCACAGGGCGTAACCGTAAGGCCTGATGACCATACAGCCCCGCACCGGCGCATAGTCGGCCAACTGGGCCTGCTGGACAACGTCCGTGTACCAGCGAGCGTAATCCTGACTGCGGGGGGTGATTTTTT
>JAUVRU010000427.1 GCA_030597485.1 Anaerolineae bacterium | reverse complement strand
GGCGCCAACGTGTCCAGCCTGGACATGCGCACCACGGTGATCTGCTACGGGCCGCCCGAATGGATGCGGAGCATGGCGGCCCTGGCCGATATGGCCCGCTTCTATGGCTTGCCGGTCTGGGGATACGGCGGCGCCACAGACGCCAAGACACTTGACGCGCAAGCTGGTCTGGAGGCTGCACTCTCCATCTATACGTCCTTCCTATCCCGCAACACGCTTGTGCACGATGTGGGCTATCTTGAAATGGGTTATACTTCGTCAATGGAAATGATCGTCCTGGTGGACGAGATCATCGCTATGGTGCGTTACATAGTGGATGGTGTGCCGGTGACAGAGACCAGCCTGGCACTGGACGCTATTGACCGGGCACAGCCTGGCAGCGGGTTCCTGGCCGACGATCACACGCTGGAGAACTGGCGCCATGCCCAATTCATCCCCCGATTCCTCAACCGGCAGCGTTTCCAGGGGTGGGACGCGGCCGGTCGCCCTGAGTTGTTCGATCGGCTGAACCAGGCCGCGCGGAAAATCTTGGCAGAACATGAGGTGCCGCCACTGCCTGAGGGAGCTGAAGAGGAGATTGCGCGTGTGTTGAAGGAGAGGGACCGGCACCACGCAGAAGGGGGAAAGGGATAACCAGGCCCAAAAGGGTCTTAATTATCCAGGTACGTTCCAAGTTGACACAGGCCGGTTTCTACGATATAATGACAGCCAATTGAATGACGACGTGGTCCAGAAAATCTGCCTCGACATTGCTCTGACCTCTGCCTATCACGGACCTTCCGTGTCGTGCTCATGCTACGGCATCGACTCGAACTGGAACACGTCTCGTCCTGATCGTGATACCTTCAAGAGGCCACGTGACCGGAACGTGGCACATTGTTTTTTGCCAGTGATCTAGGGGGGAAGATGCTCGGAGGCACGCCGCAACGTCCTCGACCGGCCTTCTACGCCCCTGCACGTCAACGGTTGTGGGACCGGCCGCTGAGCAGAGTCGAACGTCGAGTCAAACGAACGCTCTACAATTGCCAATCCTGCGGCAACTGTCTCCTGGACAAGAGTGTCTTCATCTGCCCTATGACCTGCTCCAGAGGGTTGCGCAACGGCCCCTGTCGAGGGTCTACCAGGGATCGCTGCTTCGTGGACCAGACGCGTGCCTGCACGTGGTTCCGTATCTACCAGCGCGCAGAGCATCACAATGTTCTGGACCGACTCCTTGAGATCAATGCCCCGAGGGATCATCAACTTTCGGATGCCGGGATTTCCCCACACAGTGATGGGGTAGAGCCACAACGGTCCCACGGACCGCATTTGCCGGACTTGCTAAGGAATTGGGTACGCCTTAACCCTGATTGTGAGGGATTTCGGACTGCTCAGCGCCAGCCAGCATGGTGGCAAGGTGATAGCCGATACCATCCGCCGGCATACGCCGAACCGCTATCGAAACTCGAAGCAGCCCTGGCCAGCGGTCGTTTTGTGGTCTCGGCTGAGGTGGCACCCCCTATGGAACCATCGGGCGACCGCATCGTCCAGGTTGTAGGATTCCTCAAGGGGCACGTCGACACGGTCAACTTCACCGACAACCCTCGTGGTGTGGCCCGCATGAGTGGGTTGGCATGTGCTCTCCACAGTCTCAAGGAAGAGATGGAACCTGTCCTCCAGATTCAGACTCGCCATCGGGGTCGCCACGACGTGGAATCGGAGGCGGTGGGAGCTGCCGTCGTAGGGGTGCACAACGTCCTGTGCCTTGGCGATGACACCGGACGTCTGGGGCCTGGGCCCGCGCCGCGCCCTGAATGGGGAGACCTGGATCCTGTCCAGGCGCTGTGGATGTTGCGGCGTCTGCGAGACGAAGGGGTGAATGGGGACGGTGAGCCCATTGAGCACCGACCGCGATACTTCCTGGGCGGGATGGCCTCACCATATGCCGCACTACCGCGCTACGAGGCCATAGTCACCGAGAAGAAGATAAACGCGGGAGCCCAATTCCTCCAGACAATGCCCGTCTTCGACGTGGATCGCTTTGGCGAATGGATGGAAGCCCTTGACAAGCGTGATTTGCTGGGAAAGGTCTACCTGATACCCACCGTGGCCCCGCTCAAGAGCGCCTGGCACGCTCGCTTCATGGCCAACGAAGTACCCGGTGTCCACATTCCCGCCACCACCCGGGCTCGGGTCGAGAACGCCACCGATCCCCAGGAAGAAGGTATCGAGATTGCTTTGGAAACCGTTGCCAAATTGATCGGCATAGAATGGGTTCATGGGCTGCACATCCTGGCCCCAGAGCAGGAGGAGCTGGTGCCGCGACTGGTGCGGGAATCTGGGTTGAAGGATTTTGCCCCAGATGTCGAAACTGATCCAGGCAATGGTCACAGCAAGTCCAGCTCTGGTCACAGCGTCAAACGCAATTCGTCCCAGTTCGTGAGCTCGCAAGCGCGTGACATCGACAATTCTTAACTAAAAGGGAGTCTGGTAGACACCCACAGACTCCAGGAGGAACACAGTGCTCGTCAGGGACCGGATGACCCCCCAACCCCTCGTCGTTGTGACGCCCGATACGCCCATTACCGAGACGCAGCAACTGATGCGAGACCACGACATCCGACACTTGCCCGTCGTCTACGAGCAACAGACTCTCGTAGGGCTGGTGACCCGTGAGGCCGTGCTCAAAGCTGTCCCCTGGTCGGCAGCCTCTCTGAGCGTGCTCGAGACTCAGTATGTTTTATCGAAGGTGAAGGTCGGCAAGGTGATGCTCCGTGATGTCATCACTGTCACGGAAGACACACCCGTGGAAGATGCGGCTCGCATCATGGTTGACAACAAAGCCAGTTGTCTGCTGGTGATGCGCCAGGAGAAGCTGGTGGGTATCATTACCGATGTTGATCTCCTCTCGACCACTATGGAGATGCTTGGCGCCCGCCGGACGGGAGTGAGCCTCTCGGTGACAATCCCCAACCGGGTGGGAGAAATGGCCCGTCTCTCTACAGCAGTTGCCAGCATCGGCGGCAATCTGACCGCCTTCAGCACGTGGAGAGGGGAACCGCCGGAACCGCTAGGAGTGGTACTGAAGGTAGACGGGGTTTCCAAAGAGCAGCTGGTCGCTGTCGTCGAGAAACTGACAGAAATCGACGTCCTGGACGTGCGCGAATCCTGACATCCCTGGCCTGATCCCGAATCCCACCCGGATGCCACTAGGAAGTGACCAATGCTCGAACATCAGACCAAGAACGCGGCCAACGACGGCGACGCCGCCGACAGCGCCACCAGAGTGAGGGTTGGTGGCGGTGGTGTAGGCG
>JAUVRU010000018.1 GCA_030597485.1 Anaerolineae bacterium | reverse complement strand
GCTGGTCGACAAAGACCTGTGCCCGCTGGTAATCCGAAAGGGGCTTGTCGTTCGGCTGGTTGCACCGGTCGTGTTCATAGTCTCGATTGGCATAGCCATCTTCAGCGCACCGGCCGCGATGTATTCCTGGTTCGCCATCATTCCCCTGGTGGTCATCACGCACAAGATAGTGTAAGCACCACCAAGGCCAACAAGCCTACCGGCTGCCCTGATACCCGGACCCCCAGGGAGACTGCCGAAAAGCGGTGTGTTCTGGTGCCCGGGACTTCCCCCAGTCTGTCAGTCCGCCCGTCCTGGCTCCCTGGCCCGCTGGCGCGAGCCAGGACGGGCCGCCACGCGGCCCGGCGAAGAGCCAACCGACGCCTGCCCTTAGCGAAGCCGAAGGCAGGACTCTCGTTTGCGATCAGCAGGAGCCAGCTGGCATTCGAAGAACGAGACTGCCGTTGGCAGGCTCAGGGTGGCATCAGGATGCGCCATTCTGCGCAGAGAGGGCAGCAACCGGCCTAATCGGAGGCCGCGCTCTCCTGGTTCGGCTTGGATGGCTCCACCTGCTCCGCCCCCACACCCTCAGCTTCATCCTCATCTCCCCAGCCGATGATCCATACGCACGCACCGGCCAGCAAGATGGTGGTTACAATCAGCGCCGCCCATTGGCTGGCCGTGAAACCGACGTCCTTGGCCGACCAGGCCAGAATGATCACCATGCCAATCGCCAAGGCGATCCACGCGGTGATCTGAGGATGATTTCGGACAAAGTTACGAATGGCTGTCATAGATTCTCTCCGACTATCAACATGTCCTTGCCAGAATCACTGGCTACAAGGGTATCATAATCCGGCGTTCGAGAAGTTTCTTCACCCAAAGGACCTCTCCTTCGCCGGCATAGTCCTCGGCCGCCTGGCGCCATATCTTGATGAGGTCTTTGGTCTCCTGTTTCTGGTAGCCGCTTTCCTTGAAGACGGCCAACGACTCCGGCCCAGATTCCTTCTGAGCAAAGAGGAGCGCCACCTCACACGAAAGCTCGTGGGCCTCTGCTTCAATCGCTTCCAGGAGTGTGCCGCCCACCGTAGGCCACAGATCGCTGGAGCGCACCAGGCAATCGTCAATGGTCGCAATCAAGTTCCCCGTGCGCAGGCCAGCCAGCCCCAGCAACTGCCCATCGGCACACGCCACGAAGTAGCCTTTCGAGAAGAACCGCTCCATCATTTCGGCTTCGTCAGGTGCACACCGGTCCTCCCTAACCTGAGCCATCACCGCCACTATGGCCGCCAGGTCATCCCGCCCGGCACGCCGTACCTGCACCGTTTCGCGCACCTCCGCCGGTATCACTTCGTCCCGCGCAACCGGTGCCAGGGCCGGAGTGAACGGCCTCACCTCCGGCGGCGATGCGGCCACACCGGGAATGGCGGCAAACAAGCGTTGTACCGTCTTCCAGGTTTCTACCACATCTCCGCTGTTGTCAATCACCAGGCTGGCGCGGCCTATCTTCTCTTCTTGGGCCGGCTGAGACTGAATCCGCAGCATAGCCTGCTGGCCGCTCATGTTGCGCTTGGACATCAGCCGGTCGAGCTGCACATCCTCGGAGGCGGTGACCACCCACACTGCGTCGCAATCGTCTGCCATGCCCGACTCGATCAGTTTGATCGCCTCGATGACAACCACATCAGCCCTGGCATTGGCAACCAACCGCCTGCTGACCTCCTTGACAGTGGGATGGGTAATGCTCTCCAGATGCGCCATGGCCGGCGGTGCGCAAAACACGATGTCGCCCAATTTGCCCCGGTCAATCTCCAAATCCTCATCCAGGACATAACAACCGAATTCAGTGACCATCTTGTCATAGAGCGGGCTCCCACGCCGCATCAAGATGTGAACCAGGTCATCGGCATCTATGGCATAGGCCCCCAGCTCCTTGAGCATGCGCAGCACGAGACTCTTGCCGGTGCCAATGTTGCCGGTCAGCCCGATAACGTACCTCTCGTCTATGCTCACGTTGCCTCCAACTCAGCCCATCGCTCGAACAACCGCCTGAGCCCTTCTTCGACCATCTGGTAGTCCTCGCCTAACTCTCTTACCCTTTCCACCGCCTGGGACTGGCTGGCTTCCTCCAACCCGGCCGCCAGCTCGCCCAGCCGAGTCTCGGCGGCGGCGATAGCCTGCTCCACCTGTGCCATCTCCTGCTGACGCCGATATTGTCCTGGCTTTCGTTCGATACCAACACGCGCCCGGCGTGACTGTTTTCCCTCGCCTTGTTCTTGCCGCCCGCCGCCCGGGCGCCCATTGCCACCCGTGCCAGATTGCCCGGCCGCCGGTACACGGCGCACCTCCCGCTCCTTCCAGTAAGCGCTGTAGCCTCCCTTGCTCATGTAGAGATGGTTGTCCTCCAGGGCCCACACGTGGCTGGCCAGCGCATCAATGAAGTAGCGATCATGCGACACCAACAGAATCGCTCCCGGAAAGTCGCTCAGCACCGACTGCAGGATCTCCTGTGATGGGATGTCCAGATGATTGGTAGGCTCGTCTAGAATCAGGAAGTTGGCACCCCGCAAAGCCAGCTTGGCCAGGGCCACCCGCGCTCGTTCGCCACCACTCAAATCCGCAATGGGCTTGAAGACATCATCGCCCGAAAAAAGGAACTGGCCCAGGTAGTTGCGCGCCTCGCCGAGCGCTAGGTTCTTCACGGACAGGATTTCGTCGAGCACCGTCCGGCTGGGATCGAGCCCGGCGTGCGCCTGGGCAAAGTATCCCAGCTCCACCGCAGCCCCCAAACGCACCCGGCCACTCAGCGGCCTTATCTCTCTCAATATGGTCCTGATGAACGTGGTCTTGCCCGCGCCATTGGGTCCCAGCAACGCTACCCGGTGCCCACGCCGAATCTCGAGGTCTGAACAGGCGAAAAGGGGAGTGTCCGCCCGGTAGCCTACCACCAGGTCATGGGTAGCCAACACCAGATCGCCCGATCGCAGATCAGTGTGCAGGTCGAGATAGATGTGCTTCTCACTCCTCACCCGCTCCACCGGCCGCAAACGCTCCAGCCGTTTGCGCCGGCTCTGGGCTTCCTTGGTTCGTTGCCCGGCAATGTTGCGGCGGATGAATTCTTCCTCGTGGGCGATGAACGATTCCTGCCGCGTAAGCTCGCGTTGCTGACGCTCCCTTTGCTGGGATCTCTGCTGCACGTAGCTGCTGTAGTTGCCACGAGAGTGATGCAATCCCGCCCCGTCCAAATCCCACACCCGGCCCACCATCTTAGCCAGGAAAAAACGGTCGTGGGCCACAATCACCATAGCGCCGGGCCACGCCTGAAGATAGTCCTCCAACCACTCGATGGCGTCCAGGTCAAGATGGTTGGTCGGCTCGTCAAGCAGAAGCAAGTCGGGTCCGTTGAGGAGAAGGTGAGCCAGCTGGGCACGTGTCTGCTGCCCCCCACTCAGCCGTGCCAGGGGACAGGAATAGTCCTCTTCGCTGAAACCCAGGCCATCCAGTACCTGCCGGATGCGATGCTCGTAGCTGTAGCCGCCCGCGCTGTCAAACGTCTCTTGTGCCTCGCCATAGCGGAGGAGCAGATGCTCCTGTTCATCCGAATCGATTGCGAGCTGCATGGCTTCTTCCATCCGGCGCAGCCGCACCGCCTGCTCCTGGAGATGGTCGAAGGCCGAATGTGCCTTCTGCCACAGCGTTTCCCCCCCAGCGGCCAACGCGGCTTCTTGCGGCAGGTAACCGATGCGCAATCCCCGGGCACCATGGACCCGCCCACTCGACGGCGTCTCCAATCCCGCCAGGATATGCAGCAGGGTGGTCTTTCCGCTGCCGTTGGCGCCCACCAGTCCCACCCGGTCGCCGTGGCCAATCTGCAGGCTCACGCCGCTGAATACATCTTGGGCGCCAAAATGTTTGCCCAACCCTGTGGTCGTCAAGATCGACACAGATCGCTCACCAAATTCCATGAAATCACGTGCACTGGGACGTGATTATACCACGGCATAGGGCAGTCTTGCCAGCAACGTGGTGGTGCAGAAGGTTAAACACCACCCTGCAGCTCGCCAAGGACACAGAGACAAGCGGGAGAAGAACTCCAATGGAGAATCCAGTCATCCACTGCACAAACCATGCATGCAGTCAAATTCTCCGGCAGACTCGAATAGCGCCTGATCCAATTCTCGCCAAGATGCACGCAGTCGACAGCACGCAATCTAACCCCAGAAGGCTAAGGGCCCTCTTTGGGATCACCCGAACCTCCCCGGGGCTTCAAGCCCTCCATCTCCCGGTCCAGACGGTCCAGCCTTTCCACCAAAGCGGCATGGGGTGTGTCATCGGACGGTCCCCCATCTCAGGACTCGGAGGCCGGCGGCGAACCGAGCGAAGGAGTCAAGACGGTCTGTTGCAGCCACGCGGCCAGGATACCGGCAAGAAGGCCAAAGAGATGTCCTTCCCAGGAGGTGCGAGCGTGAAGCGGCAGCACTCCCCACAGCAAGCCACCGTACAGGGCCAGAGTCACGAGAGCCACGAGAATGGACCCTACGCTGCGTTGATACCAGGCGCGTCCCACCAGGAAACCGAAGTAGCCGAAAATGAGACTGCTGGCGCCAACGTGAACCCCCGGCCGGCCAAAGAGCCATGTTCCCGCCCCGGCCACCAGGATAACAATCAGGGAGACCTCCAGAAACGTACCGGTCCCGTGCAGTATCACCAGCCAGCCGAGAATGACAAACGGTATCGTGTTCACCAGAACGTGGCCGATGCCGCCGTGCAGAAACGGGGCCAGCAGGATTCCTGGAAGGCCAACCACCGTTCGCGGGTGAATGCCCAACACATTGAGCCTGTGCCCCAACACCATATTCACCAGTTCCACAGCCCAGATCAGCGCCACGAATCCCACTATCAGATAGGCTTTGGTCCTAAATTCCTGGCGCAGACTGGGCTGTTCTCTAACCTGTTTCATAGCTGTGTTTTCTCTTCGCAGTCCCTTGCTGCCAGCCCTCGCCGCTCGCCATCTCAAACACCCCCGCATCTGGACCTGCGCGATCTCTGCGTGGCTGCGTCTGGTAAAAGGCCAACCACTGGGGAGGCCATCGCTCCTTCAACCATTTCTCGGCGTTGCTGACGGGAACACGATACCAATGCCGATCCTGAGCAATGGCAAAATCCAGCGGGTTGTTCATGATGGCAACCAGTACTTCGCCGTCAGCGGACATAGTCCTTTCACCGAACATTGCCGAGGTTCCGTCCCAACCTCAATATACCATGAAGGGACGCCATGGACAACGCGCCAACAGATATTTGCCTTTCAATGGTGGGACTTTGCCATCTAGCAGAAAGCCGAAGGCTGATCGCTGAGCGCCCTCTGGCAGCAAAGCGAGGTTTGCTGTATAATCTGTACGGTTCACCCTACTGCGCAAGCGGGTGAGCCAGGAGTATGAACGTGTCTCTACGATGGTGGACGGTCATCGGGCTGTTCGTGGCCGGCCTGACCGGGACGTTGCTGTGGCTCATTGTGACCCATACCAAACCCACTCAGTTGACGCAACCGGTCTTCTTGAGCCTGCTGGGAATCACGCTGGCCGGGCTGACCATACCGCCAGCTGCCTACCTTAACCGCCGCTTTGCCCGATCGGGCTGGCTCAAACAGGACCCGTATCGTCTCTTGCGCCAGGGAGCTGAAGTTGGGCTCTTCGTTACTGTGTGCGGCTGGCTGCAAAAGGAGGACTTCCTCACCTGGACCCTGGCCGCCATCATCACCAGCGTGCTGGTTCTCATGGAGGCTTTCTTCCTCACACGAAGCGACAGATAAGAACGAAATGAGACAATCAGAATTGCGCAAACTGCCCAGCGTCGATAGGCTCATCCAGACAGAAACCGCCATGGCATTGGTGGCCCAGTACGGCCGCGATCGCACTCTTGAGGCCCTGCGGGGGGCCCTCGACGCAGCCCGCCACGCCATCCTGGAAGACGATCGCACCGCGCCGGACGACGAAAGCCTGGTGGTCAGAGCTGCCCGCCGTCTGGCGGGTGAGCTGAGTCCCAGCCTCTATCCGGTCATCAATGCCACTGGCGTGATCGTCCACACCAACCTGGGCCGCGCGCCTCTCTCCCCGCGGGCACGCCAGGCAATCGAGCGAGTCTCGAAGGGATATTCCAACCTGGAGTACGACATAGAGGATGGCGCTCGCGGTTCGCGCTACATGCATGCCGCCGACCTGCTGACCCGCCTCACCGGCGCCGAGGACGCTCTGGTGGTCAACAACAACGCGGCCGCCGTGCTGCTGGTGCTGACGGCGCTAGCCAAAGACCGGGATGTGCTTATCAGCCGCAGCCAGCTGATCGAGATTGGCGGCGGCTTCCGCATCCCGGACGTCATGCGCCAAAGTGGAGCCCGGCTGGTAGAGGTAGGCACCACCAACCGCACTTACGTCCACGACTACGAAGAAGCCCTGCATCCCATGAATACCGCCCTCATACTGCGAGTGCACCACAGCAACTTCAGCATCACCGGCTTCGTCCATGAGCCGACGCTGGCACAGCTGGTGGCGCTGGGGGAGCCATTCGCCGTGCCGGTGATGGATGACCTGGGCAGCGGCACGTTGATAGACACGGAGACCTATGGCCTCCCCCATGAGCCGACCATCCCGGAAAGCATCTCCGCCGGGGCATCTATCGTTACAGCCAGTGGCGACAAACTGCTGGGCGGGCCGCAGGCCGGGCTTATCCTGGGCAAAGCTGACCTCATCGGCAGGCTGCGCCACCACCCGTTGACACGGGCTCTGCGCGTGGACAAAACCACATTGGCCGCCCTACAGGCCACGCTGCTGATTTACCTGGAGGGCAAGGCAATCGACGAGATACCCGTCTGGCGTATGATCGCCGCGCCCAGGCAGACGCTGGCCAGGCGGGCCCGCAAATGGCAACGAGCCATCAGATCCATGGGTGTCCCGGTTACCGTCGTCTCCACCGGCTCACCCGTTGGCGGCGGCAGCCTGCCAGGCCAAACGCTGCCCACGCGCGCGCTGGCACTGGACGTTCCCTCCCCTCACACCTTGGCCGCCCGCCTGCGCCAGCCGAACCCCGCCCAGGGAACCCCGGTCATAAGCCGCATTGAGGATGACAGGCTCCTCCTCGATCCACGCACCGACTTGCCGGAGCAGGATTCGACGCTGATCGAGATGGTGCAGGCTGCCCTGACCGCTAGCCTCGAACAGACGACCTCAGATTGATGGGCACGCTTTATCTGGTCACCACGCCCATTGGCAACCTGGAAGACATCACACTGCGCGCGTTACGAGTGCTACGCGAATGTTCGCTCATCGCCACCGAGGACACCCGCACCACCGGCCGTCTCCTGGGTCATTTCGGAATAGACAAACCGCTGATCAGCTACTTCGAACACAACAAGATGGCACGCCTTGACCGCCTGCTCGACACCTTGGAGGTCGGCGACGTAGCCCTGGTGTCCGAAGCAGGCACGCCGGCATTGTCCGACCCCGGCTACGAACTCGTAAGCGCAGCCATCGAGCGTGGTCTGTCTGTGGTCCCGATACCCGGACCCTCTGCGCTCACAGCTGCCCTGTCTGTTAGCGGCCTGCCCACCGACAGGTTTCTCTTTCTGGGGTTCCTGCCGCGTAAGGCTGGTGACCGCCGCCGTGTGCTGACCGAGGCGGCCGACGCACGCGCCACGCTGGTCCTGTTTGAAGCACCGCACCGCCTGCAGGCAACCCTGGCCGATGCCGTGGAGATACTGGGGGCTGATCGTGGCTGCGCCGTCTGCCGCGAGATGACCAAACTGCACGAAGAGATATGGCGCGGCTCGCTCGCCGGTGCTCTCACCGAGTGGCGCAACCGGGAGCCGCGGGGGGAGTTCACCCTGGTCATCGCCGGCGCCCCACCGCCCCTCCAATGGGATGAGGCGCAGGTGCGAGAGGCACTGGCTGCGCAGTTGGCATCAGGTGTGAGCCGTTCCGAAGCGGCGCGGCAGGTTGCCCGCCAATCAGGCTGGTCCAAGAGCGCTGTGTACGCCCTGTGGCCCCACCAGGCATAGGCTACACCGTGTCTACACCACGTCTTTCTTGGGGCGATACGCTGTGGTACAATGTGAACGGTGGCGCCCAACCGGTAGCCACCAGATATCTGTGAGAAGTCTCCGTCAGGGAGATGGTAACCAGCTGATTGCTGATAGCCGAGCGTGGATCGCCTGTCAAATGGGGGATTGAATGGCACTCACCAAACCGAACGCGTTGCGCCTCGCAAGTCATGCGATGAATGAAGGGGCAGTGGCGCTGCGCGGCCAGCTGCTGCAAGATGAGGATGGCCAATACAACGTCGGCGACCGGAATCTGTCAGAATGGTTGGTGCAAGCTGAAGGACACGAAGTGATCATCATTCTGGCATCGGTGGATACCACCGCCCACACCGGGCTCCACCAGTGCGGCGTATGCGGCCGTGACTACGAAGGGGAAGAGTGCCCCCACTGCGCCACTGCCCGCGCCCGGCTGCGCGGACGCTAGGCCGAGTACCGTCGCCCGTGGGTGGATTCCGCGCTTTCGTCGGTCCTGCCAGAAAGCTCAGCAGATCATCGGCCACCTGTCCAGCGCGCTAACGGAGCGTGCCAAAGGGTATCTCACATCCCAACGCCAGGGAAAGCACCCCGTCGCCGGCCAATCTCACCGAATATGGGCGGTACGGAGCTCCCTCGTGCAGACTCTGCGCGAAGCATCCCAGACTCACCCAAATACTTCACTGCCCGATCAGCTGCCCCGGCGCTATTGGAAACCAATCCAACCAGTTCACTTACTTGCTCGGGGCGAATCGACCCTACAGAGGCGATAAGCTCCTCACCCACGCTCACGGTGATCGCCTCGCCGAGCATCTCACGGTTCAGGCTCTTGAGCGCTTGCGCTATCTCCTTCTCTTGGGACCGCCACCTGCCAGCATCCTGCGAGGCAATGGCAAAAATCCCGGACCGGTCAGGCATCGGACCGCCAGCCCCCGACGAGTCCGCCGGAGTTCCCTCGGACGCCGATTGCTCGGCCAGTGGTGCCGCAACATGTGTCTCTGGCCATACAGCTGCTGACCTGGGGATGGTCTCGCCACCCCAGCCCATTGCCGGGGCCACAATAGCCCAAAGATCATCCACGAAGAAGGGCTTTGGCAACAAGCTGGGTATCTCAACACCATTCAGCTCATCCGGCACTTCTTCTCCGACCAGAGGAATGAGCATGATGCGAATACAAGGGCTGGCAACCCGGATGTCCCTGACCAACGCGCGCGGGTTGATGCGTTCCAGCGCTATGTCCACAATACCATGTCAAAAGCGTCGCTGGCGATCGATTCGAGGGTCTGGTTACCGCCATCCACCAGCGTTACCTCGTAATCACCAGTCGCCTCCAGTCTCTCCCTGAGAATCGTGCCAAATGTTTGATCGCTGTCCACAAGAATGATGCAGTGTGCCAACTCGCTCCTCCGTAGGTTGTCACTGTTCGAGCAACGGGGGCCAGAAGAGGGTTGCTTCTGCAAATCCCGCTTCATCGGCACTATGGCATACCCCTCCCCCATTTCGTATCTGACGATTCTCTCGCCACCGATTTGCGACTGATCTGTGGAGATTTACTAAGGCTTGACATAGAACACACGTTCGTGGTAGAATAGATGCACATAGCACAAATGATCTGAAGGGTTCATCGGCAATAGGGAGGTGCTCTGTGCAGCTATCGGAACGTCAGCAGAACATCATGAACTTTCTCAAGATGTTTGGCCTCGACAATGGCTATCCCCCCACCATCCGGCAAATCGGCGCGGGAGTGGGCATAACGTCCACGTCGGTGGTCAACTACAACCTGAATATCCTGCAAAGGGCAGGCTACATCAGTCGCGATCCAGCCGTATCACGTGGCATCCGGCTCACCGGAAACGCCGGCAGGATGCCTGGCATGGCCGAAGTCATATCCGTGCCGCTATTGGGACGGATTGCCGCCGGCGAGCCAATCCCGGTTCCCGAGGAAGGGTTCACCGGAGAGGCGATCGAGTTGGCACGCAGCCTCGTTCCCAGCAGCAAGGACATCTATGCACTGGAGGTGCGGGGAGACTCAATGATCGATGCTTTCATCAACGATGGCGACGTGGTGGTCATGCAGTATCAACAGACGGCCGCCAAAGGCGATATGGTGGCTGCGTGGCTCGTGGACCAGGAAGCCACCACGCTCAAGCGATACCATCCAGAGCGGAATCGGGTGCGCCTGCAACCAGAAAACAGCCAGATGAAGCCCATCTACGTTGACGCTGCCGACCTCCGGATTCAGGGTAAGGTGGTGGCCGTCTTTCGCAAGGTAGATTAGCATCTTATCCAAAAACACTGGAACGTCCGAGAGTCAATCCGGCCGTCCATGGGAAATACCCGACAACAGTGAGCCCGGCTGAACCCCGGGCTTGTTGCATGGGGGAGGCAAGTCTCGGTATTTGCCAAGATACTCGACACGGATACCCTATCTGCATCAAACACGCACATCGGGTGCCCGGCAGCCGTTGTGCCGGCGGATTTGGCAACCCGCCCGAATCCGGACGTTGACAATTTCTCAAAATAAGTGCATAATGTTGTGGTGAACTGACACCACGGCGACCTCACCTGGCGAGCAGCCACAGAGATGGTTGGACATGGAACAGGTCAGAGTGTGTGATTGTTATGATGAAGCGGCGTCGCTTGTCAGAGTAGGAGAGTTTGACAGAGCGATACGCATCACACACCATATCCTGCGCCATTACCCTCGCTATTCTGCAGGGCATCAGCTGCTAGGTGAGGCCCTACTGGAATCAGGCAGGCATCGCAAAGCTGCCAGACAGTTTCTGCGGGTGCTAAGTGCAGACCCGGAGAACGTCACAGCCAGACTAGGGTTGTCCCGCGTCTATGGGGAGGTGGGCCAGTGGCATAAGTCCATCGAGCAACTCCAACTGGCAGGCGATCTGTCGCCAGGTGACTCGGGGCTTCGCCAGCAGTTGGCCCGGCTGGTCAGAACCCACCACGGGCACGCAACCGGTGGATTGGAGATCACCCGGGCTGGTCTGGGACGTATCTACGCACGCAATGGGCTCTATCTCAAGTCTATCCAGGAATTCAAGGCCGTCCTGGCCCTGGAGCCAGAGCGTTTCGATGTTCTGCTGGCATTGGCTGAGGTGTTGTGGCGAGATAGTCGCCACCTGGAGGCAGTCAAAGTCTGCCACCAAGTCCTGGACAGCCTTCCTGATGCGCTGAAGGCAAACCTCATCGTCGCTGCGGCGTGGCTCGACAGTCCACAGCCCGATGAGGCTCAACCTTATCTAAGATTGGCTCAGGCCTTAGACCCTGAGAATGCCAACGCCCAGATTCTCTGTGGCGACAGGTCGCCCCTGCCGCCTCGGACAGCAGAGATCGACCGGATGGATGAAGCAACGGAGCAGCCAGACTTACCTCCACCAACGCTCAAGCCAGCTGCCGTGCCGTATCCCCAGGGGTTGGCCCCACCTGGTGGGGACTGGGCCAATGCATCAAACAAAGAGGAGACAGCAGCCATGAGTGATGAATATCTTGAAGATGAAGAATTCGAGATTCCCGACTGGCTCAAAGGAGTAGGTGACGATCTATTGGCGGACGAAGGTGAGCAGACCGTGCCCACTACAACCGCTGCCACCCCCTCTACCCCAGAAGAAGCACCCGAGTGGCTGCATGACCTGGTCACCCATGCGGAAGAAGCCGGCTCAAGCGAAGTTCATGCTGCCACCCCTTTGCCCTCTGCTGATGAGTCTGCCGACCTGCTTGACCAGTTGGAGGCGCCTCCCGTTGACACTCCCTCTGCGGCGTCCGCTGAACCCCCAGAAGAGTCGCATCTGCCCGACTGGTTATCTGACATTGTGAGCGGCAAGAAAGAGGACGAACCGGCGCCGTCTGCTGTCACAACGCCTACTGAACGGCGCCCGGAAGTGCCCGATTCTGAGGCCGATATGGCTGGCTGGATAGCCAAAGTGACTGAGGCGCAAGCCGAAACATCTGCCACCCCCGAGGAGTCCCAGCCTCCTCAGGCCCAAGAGGAACCTGTCGCCACTGCGGCGGAGCCAGCCACGCCAGAGATCGAAAAGGGAACCCTGCCAGATTGGTTGCAAGACTTTGAGGGGCAGGAAGCAGTGTCTGACGGGCCCAAGGCCGCAGTTCCTCCGGCAGCTGAGCCCACTGCCGGACTCGAAGACGTGGCCGAGTGGCTGCAGCCAGAAGCCGACGAGATGGCTGCCGCCGAGGCAGAGAACGCGCCCTCTGACGAAACCGAGATACCGGTATGGCTTACCGAAGACGCGGAACCAGCCAGACTGGTCATACCCGAATCTGAGACAGTCGAGCCAGCACGTGAAGTGGCCGAAGATGAGGAAGAGGAGGAAGAGGAAACCCTCCCCGACTGGCTCCGTGAACTGCAGCAACCGAGCCCCCGCCGGGACCAGGTTGCCGCCGAACCCATGGAGGCGCTGGCACCAGCCGAGGCCATTGAGACCGACCCGGACATGCCCGATTGGATACGTCGCCTGCGTGACGGCGTCGCCGAGGAGATATCAGCTGAGCCGGCATCCGACCTCGAGGCCGACCTGGCCGCAGCGGCTGCCGCAGCCATCGCCGGTGCACAGCTGCTCGAGGAGGAGGTCATCCTGCCCGAGCCCACCGCTGCCGAAACACCGGTAGACGAAGCGCCGGCGCCGGCACCTGTGGAAGAAGAACACCCAGAGACTGAGCAGCCTGTGGAGATAATGACCACGGCCCAGGCGGCCACGTCAACCAAGATTGAGGAAGCCGCACCTCCAGCGCCCGATGAACTGACCGAGCCAGTCGCCGCCCCCCGGGCAGAGCCACTCCAAGTGGGGGCTTTGCCCAAACAACCAGAGGAGAGACTGGCATTGGCCCGTACCGCGCTCAAGAGCGGCAGTTGGCCCCACGCCTTGAGCATCTACACCACCCTCATCAACTCCTCCGAATTGCTGGATGCCGTGATCGATGACTTGGAGAAGGGCATTCGAAATCACCCTGAGGATTTCGCCGGCTACCAAATGGTAGGTGATGCCTATATGAAAGATGGGCGATTGCCCTCTGCCTTGCAGGCCTATCGCACAGCGCTGGCCAAATTACACTGATCATCCGGGAGAAACGCGTGGAACGTACATTGATCATCGTCAAACCGGACGGCGTGCAACGCCAACTCATCGGCCCCATCTTCACGCGCCTGGAGCAGCGTGGGCTGAAGGTCGTCGCAATGAAGATGCTGCAGGTATCACAAGACATGGCACGAGAACACTACGCCATACATAGGGGCAAACCTTTCTTTGATCCCCTCATCGAATACATCACGTCGGCCCCGGTGGTGGCCATGATAATGGAGGGACCAAACGCCATTGAAGCCGCCCGCGCTACCATGGGGGCCACCAACCCTGTCAACGCTTCCCCAGGGACCATCCGCGCCGACTATGCGATGGAGGTTGGGCGTAACCTGGTGCACAGCTCTGACGGACCAGAAACGGCCGCCGCTGAGATTGCGCTATGGTTCGATGCGCGGGAGATCATCGACTACGGGCGAGATGTGGATAACTGGATCCTGGAACGCTAACCCAATTGCTGGCTGTCACCCACTGAGGTCAAAAAGGGGCTGTTGAGCGGCACCGGCCAGGCCGGTATC